>JAIVHR010000179.1:0-17063 GCA_020200935.1 Sphingomonadales bacterium | reverse complement strand
CATGCCGTATTCGCCGGTCACCCAGCCCTGTCCCTTGCCGCGCAGCCAGGGCGGGAGGCTGTTTTCGACGCTCGCCGTGCAGAGCACACGGGTGTCGCCGAAGCTGATCAGGCAGGAGCCTTCGGCATGGCGGGTGAAGCCCGGCTCGATGGTGAGCGGGCGCATCTGATCGGGCGCGCGGCCGGATGGGCGCATGGTATCGTGTCTCCTATGGCTGGAGCCCGTGCGCTTACAATGCGCGCCGGGTCAGGTCCAGCCGGGAGACGGAGCGATCAGCCCGGGATTCGGAAGCTGACGGTCGCCGACTGCGGCTGTGCGGCCGGGGCTACCGGAACGACGAAGCTGATCGTCACCACCGGGCGTTCGACCCCGTTTTCGAATTCATGCTGCCGCTCGCGGCGCTCGCGCTCCCATTCGCGGCGTTCGCGCGCCCGTTCCTCCTGCGCTTCCCTTTGTTCGGCAAGCCATTCGGCGCGCTCGGCGATCGCCTCCATCCGCGCTTCGAGCGCCTCGGCGCGCCGTTCCTGCTCGCGGGCGATGCGCTCGGCATCGTGCTCGCCGCGGGCCGCGGCAAGTTCGGCGGCGCGCTCGGCTCGCGCGGCGGCGCGTTCGGCCTGCGCCTCGATGCGGGCGGCATGCGCTTCGGCCCAGGCTTCGGCGCGCGCGGCATAGGCCTCGGCGCGCGCTTCGGCGCGTTCGGTCTCCTCGCATTTCTCCTCATCCTCATGCGCCGCGGTGCGCGTGAAGGGCGAGCTTTGTTCGACCTGATAGACGGCCTGCTGGACCATGCCGCTCAGCGGCATCGTGCCCCAGCCTTGGCTCAAAAAGCCGACAGCGAAGACATTCTTGTCCGGGCCTTCACTCCGCGCGACCCGCGACGGTTCGGCCGCGTCATGCGCGGCGCGCCCGGCTTTCGCCTGATCGTGCGCCGACCGCGCCGACTGCGCCGACTCTATGCCGCTCTCGGCTCCGCCGATATCGCTCCGGGCCCAACCGCTGACCACTTCGCTGTCATGCGCTTTGGCGATGCTTTCGGAGCTGTCGCGTCGATCGGCGGCCCCGTCGGGCGCGGCGCCGAGCCGGGCGAGCCGTTGCTCGGCTTCGGCCGTGCCGCCGCTGTCGATAGCGAGCGCAAAGATGATGCCGGCGCCGAACAGCATGCCGAGCGCGACGGCCGGCGTGCGGTCGTCGGGGCTTTTGCGGCCGCGCAGCTCGCCGAGCCGGCGGATCCGCTCGACCACCGAATGCTGGCCGCGCGCCGCCATCGCGAAGCCGATGCGCCGGTCGTGCAGCTCAATCGCGACGCGCGACAATCCCCTGGCGAGCGCCGCCTTGTCGCCGGTCTCGAGCGCGGCGCGCGCGTCGCAGGCATGCTCGCGCTCGAGATCGACCTGGCGCGACAGCCAGCGGATCGCCGGATGGAAGAAGAAGACGTTGACGATCAAGGCCTGGATCAGCCCGAACAGATAATCCTGGCGGCATATATGGGCGAGCTCGTGGACCCGCCGCGTCGCGCGGAGCATCGCCGCATAACGCAGGCTGAGCAGCAGGAAACCGCTCGCCCAGGCCAGGCTGATGAAATCGGTGGTCTGGCCGAGCATCGCGACGAGCCCGGTCTCGGGCGGGGCGAACAGGGCCGGCCCCGAAACCGGCGCGGTCTGCAGGCCGGCGACGAAGGTCGCGACGAAGGTCAGCAGCGAGATGACCATCCCGGCATAGGCGATCGCATAGCGCAATGCGGGCTGGTCGCGGCGCACGAGCCGCAACGCCGCGAAGACGACGATGCCGATGATCGCGACCTGCCAGAGGCTGTGCAGCAGCGCCCAACCCAGGCTGTCGAGCAGCATTCCCATGTCGGTCCCCAATTCAGGCATCGTCACCCTCCCGCTTGCCGGTCTCGAGTTCGGCTATGAACTCTTTGATCTGCGCAATGTCCTCCCGCGACACGTCCTTGCGGCCGAGCGCATGCATGACAAGGTCGTTCGTCGAATTTCCGAATACGCTCCTCGTAAGCTTGTCGAGCAAAGTGGTCCGCGTCTCGGCGGCCGGGCGCGTGGCGACGTAATCGAAGCTTTTGCCCGCGCCCGGGATGCGATCGACGAGGCCCTTGTCGAGCATCCGCTGGAGCTGCTTGAGCACCGTCGTATAGCCGACCCGGCGATGGTCGAGGATCCGTTCATGGATCTTCCGCACCGAGCAGGGCTCGCGCTCCCAGATGATCTGGAGAATTTCCGATTCCGCTTCCGAGGGGGAGGCGGCGGGCTTCCTATCGGGCATGGCAATCCCTCTGATCGATCAACCGCCCGATCGTTTCGCCGGGCGACCTGTTTAATACGACATTAGTCGTATACCCCCGATTACGGTGCAAATCCAGTAGGGGATATAGAAATGGTTCAGGACATTATCTTCAAGGCCGGTATCGCCGCGATTGCCCTCGCGCTGGCGGTCCCGGCGGCCGCCCAGTCGAGCCGAAGCTACGATCTTTCGGGCTTCGACGGCATCTCGGTAACCGGCGCCTATGCGCTGCAGGTCGAGGTCGGGAGCGGCTATTCGATCACGGTCAGCGGGCCCGAGGATCGGCTGGCCGATGCGCGGGTGCGGGTCGAGAACGGCGATCTCGTGCTCGCCGAGCGCGAATGCCGCAATTGCCACCGCGAAGGGGGCTTGATCGCGCGCATTACGCTGCCCTCGCTCGATTCGCTCGAGGTGACCGGCATCGCTGACGATTCGCGGATTACCGGCATCGATGCCGGGGATTTCAGCATCGATGTGTCGGGCGTCGCCGAACTCGCGCTGTCGGGTCGCTGCGGTCGGCTCTCGCTGACCGTCGAGGGAGTCAGCGAGATCGACGGCCGCAATCTGCGCTGCGGCGACGCAGTCGCCGATCTCGACGGCGTCGGAGAGGCCTCGATCTATGCCAGCAATTCGCTCGACGCCGATGTCGACGGCATGGCGCGGCTGACCGTACATGGCTCGCCGCAATCGGTGCAGGAACGCAGCAGCGGCTTCGCCCGCGTCGATGTGCGGTAGGCAGATCCTTGCACCCGTCACCCTGAACTTGTTTCAGGGTCCATAAGCTCGAACGATGAATTTTGATCGCCACGGCCAAGCCTATGGATGCTGAAACAAGTTCAGCATGACGGGAGATATATTTTCGCGGTCAATTTCGTGCCCATAGGGGCAACGGCCCTTCGTCACTGGAAGCATGGCGGCGCTGCGCCTAGATTGGCGCGATGAATTCGCCCTCCGTCCCCGAACTGACCGATCGCGCGCGCGACATCTTCCGCAATGTCGTCGAGAGCTATCTGGCGACGGGTATGCCGGTCGGCTCGCGGACCTTGTCGGAGATTTCGGGGCTCAGCCTGTCGCCGGCCTCGATCCGCAACGTCATGCAGGATCTCGAGGAGCTCGGCCTGCTCGCCGCCCCGCATACCAGCGCCGGGCGGATGCCGACCGAACGCGGGCTGCGGCTGTTCGTCGACGGCATGATGCAGGCCGGCACGCTGACCCGGGCCGAACGCAAGGCGCTCGAAGCCACCTCCGGCGAGGAGGGACCGGTCGAGGAAGCGCTGGCGCAGACCACCGCCGCGCTGTCGGGTCTGTCGGCCTGCGCCGGCATCGTCCAGGTCGCCCGGCGCGCGCCCGTGCTGCGCCAGCTCGCCTTCGTCGAGCTCGCTTCGGGCCAGGCGCTGGCGGTGCTGGTCGGCGCCGACGGCAGCGTCGAGAATCGCGTCGTCGATCTGCCCGACGGTCTGACGCCGGGCACGCTCGAAGAGGCCTCCAACTATGTCCGCGCGCGACTCGCCGGGCTGACGCTCGCCGACGCCCAGACCCGGCTCGACGAGGAAATCGGGCGCGGCGAGGCGGTGCTCGACAAGACCGCCCAGGCGCTGATCGCCGAGGGGCTCGCAACCTGGTCGAAGGACGGCGCCGAACGGCCGGTGCTGATCGTCCGCGGCCAGGCCAACCTGCTCGCCGACGCCGCCGAGGATTTGGAGCGCGTCCGCCAGCTGCTCGACGAGCTCGAGGGCAAGCGCGAGATCGCCCGCCTCCTCGGCCGGGCGCGCAAGGCGCAGGCGATGAAGATCTTCATCGGATCGGAGAACAAGCTGTTCTCGCTCTCGGGCTCGTCAGTGATCGCCGCGCCCTATCACGATGCCGAGGGCGATGTGGTCGGCGTGGTCGGGGTGATCGGCCCGACACGCTTGAACTATGCGCGCGTCGTGCCCATGGTGGATTTCACCGCGAAAACCCTTACGAAATTGATGGCGTGAAGATGAACTCCGGCGACAAGACCGACACCGAAAACACCACCGGACGCGACGAAGAGGCCGAGGCCGAGCTCGAGGGCGTGCCCGAATCCTTGCGCGAGGAAACCGCCGGGGACGATCCCGTGCTCGAGGAGCATGACCGGATCGCCGGGCTCGAGGAACAGCTCGCCGAGGCCAGGCAGCAGGTTCTCTACGCCAAGGCCGAGGAGCAGAATACGCGCCGCCGGCTCGAGCAGGAGCGGCAGAAGGCGGCCGACTATGCGGCGACGGCTTTCGCCCGCGAAATCCTTTCGGTTTCCGACAATCTCGACCGCGCGCTCGCCGCGATCCCCGGGGAACT
The DNA here is from genome assembly GCA_020200935.1 of Sphingomonadales bacterium. Taxonomy (GTDB): domain Bacteria; phylum Pseudomonadota; class Alphaproteobacteria; order Sphingomonadales; family Sphingomonadaceae; genus Parasphingopyxis. The sequence continues at coordinate 12,452 of JAIVHR010000179.1, read as the reverse complement.
GCGCGAGGACGAGAAGTTGAAGGGGCTCGTCGCCGGTATCGAGGCGACCGGCAAGGAGCTCGAAAAGGTGTTCCGCAATCACGGCATCGAGGAAATCGAGGCGATGGGCGAAGCGCTCGACCCCAACCGCCACCAGGCGATGGTCGAAATCCCGCATGACGAAGCCGAGCCCGGCACCGTCATCGAGGTCATGCAGCGCGGCTATATGATCAAGGACAGGCTGCTTCGGCCGGCGCTCGTCGGGCTTGCGAAGAAAGCGGAAGGCTGAAGCAGCGAGCGGAGCAGCTGGCTGCCAGCGGGTGACGCTCGGCCATTCGGCCTTCGCTCTCCCACATCCCGACCAGTTTTAGGTGAATCGTTCGGGGGACGATTCACTCGAAACTCCCTGCCGGGGAGAGGGAGCAATTGTGGCGGCTAGGCCCGCAGCCTGTAGCGCGTTTCCCCTGCGGCACGGCACATCGTCTTTTCGACGCGCATTTCCTCGCCTTCGATGATGACGACATCGGTGATATCGAGGCACCTTGCGCCGTCCGGCTGCGAGGTCAGGGCGGTTACCGTCGATGAACCCGAAACCTCGGGGCGCGACGGGCTGACCCATGCGGCCGTCGCGCCGACTTCTTCCCGCTCGAGCACCTGCTGTGTCGCTTCGGCGGCGCGCTGCTGTTCCTCGGGCCGCAACCGACAGGCGATGTCGGCCATCATACTGGTCAGTTGCGCACCGCGCTCGCCGAACTCGCGAAGCTCGCCGATCATCGTCCCGACAAGCCCGCCGACGAACATGCCGCCGCCGCGCTGCACACCGCATCCCAGCATGCCGTCTTCAGCATCGCGTCGGGCGGTGACGTCGCTGGCGTCGAATTCGGCGCATTCGGTGTAGCGGCAGAAGCGTTCGGCGAGAAATTCGCGATCATCGCGATACCGGCCTTCGGCGGCGCGATATTCGGCCAGATATTCGCCGTCGATTTGCGAGGCTTCATGTTCGCGCGTCAGTCCGACGAAGAAGGCATCGATCTGATCCTGCGAGAAGGCGGGATTGCCCAGCACCCGCTCTTCGTAAATCGCCGCTATCGTCTGCTGATGGTCCTGCATCGCCGCGCGGAAAGGCTGCAGCACCGCCTCGTAATAGGCGTCGATCTCGGCGATGCAGCCCGCCGCATCTTCGGCCCGATAATTCATCAGCGAACGTTCGCGATAGCGGTAGCGGCATTCGGGATAGGGCGTGTCGGTCATCACCGGCGCCGCGGGCAGCTCCGGCAGTGCGATTGCAGGCCGAGAGACGAAACTTCCGGTGCGCGTTTCCGGCGGCGCATCCTGAGCGGCGGCTGCGGCGGCGAACAGCATAAGCGGTGCGGCGAAGAGCGTTCCGCGCATTATTTCACGCCTGCAAGGTGTAACGCGATTCGCCGGGCTGGCGGCACATGGTCTTGGAGACGCGGGTCTCTTCGCCGGCGATGATCGCAACGTCGGTGATGTCGAGGCAGGTGGCGCCGTTGGGCTGCGAATTGAGCGCGGTTACCGTGGAAGAACCCGAAACATCCGCGCGCGTCGGGCTGGTCCATTCGGCGGTCGCGCCGACCTCCTCCTGCGCGAGCACCTCTTCGGTCGCTTCGACGGCCTTTTCCTGTTCCTCGGGTTCGAGCTGGCAGGCGATATCGGCGACCAGTACGCCCGCCGCCTGGCCGATGATCGCGCCGGCCAGCGCGCCCAGCCCGGTCGCTTCGCCGACCACCCCGCCGAGTATCCCGCCGAGCAATCCGCCGCCCGTCCGTTCGGTGCCGCAATCGTTGTTTCCGCGACCACCGCGCGTCGAGGCGCTCTGCTCGCCCGGCGCAAAGGTCGGCGCGACGCGCGCGTCGGCGGCGTCGCGCGCCGCGGTCTCGGCGGTCGGCGTCCAGCCGGGGCAGTTTCCCGCATAGCGGCAGAAGCGTTCGCCGAGCCAGGCGCGGTCGGCCTCGTAGCGGGCAAGCGCCTCGCGATAGGCCGCGAGATGCTCGCCATCGAGGTTGGAGGCCTCATGCTCGGCCGTCACGCTCGCGAAAAATTCGTCGCGCTGGGCCTGCGAATAGCCGAAATTATTCTGGACCTCGGCCTCGTAGATATCGGCGATCGCCTGCTGGTGGTCGAGCATCGCCTGGCGGTGGGGGACGAGCACACCCGCGTGCCAGCCATCGAGCTCGGCGACGCATTGCGTCGTCCGCTCGGCCTTCTCGTAGGTGTCCTCGATCGACTGATAGTCGTCGCGGCAGTCGGGATAGGGCGTATCGGCGATCACCGGCGTCGCGGGAAGCGGGGGAAGGGCAGGCGCGCTCTGGGCAAGGGCGGCGGGCACGAGCGCCATCGCCGCCGTCAATGCGATCAGATATGCCGATCCGCCAGCCCGCATGTTCTTTCCCCCTTCGCCCACCATAGGCGGGCGGCCAAAGCGCGACAAGCTGTGGCCGTCAGCCGAAGCGCAGGATCGATTCGTAGCTCGCGAGCGGCGGGGCGCCGGGCACTGCAACGCCCTCGCGCAACAGGAAGGTATGGCGGACGATCTCGGCCTGCTGCTCGATGCCGTAGCGCTTCAGCAACCAGCCGGGCTTGAGGCTGTAGCCGTAGCGGCAGAAAGGATGGCGCTTGAGCGGCAGGAAGATTCCGCTCTGATGCTGCCAAACATGCGTCATCTCGTGCAGGAACAGCGCCTGGCGCGAGAGCGAGGTTTGGCAGAAATCCTCGCACCAATGCGGCCCCTTGGGGTGAAACCAGATCGCACCGTCGGGCGCCATCAGGGTCTTCACCGGCTGGAAGGGAAACCACTTCTTCCGGTTGAGCGACACCCGCTCATAGTCGATCGCCCCGCCGAAGATGCTCGCGGCGAGCGTGCGCTCACCCTCGGTGAGCGGCCTCTTGCTGGTCGTCCCGCTATTCGCTGTAGAGCTCCGAGATCTTCAGCGAGGCCGGCTGGAGATTGGCGCCGCCATAGGTGCCGACCCAGATCTCGTAGCGGCCCGTTCCCGGCGAATTGAAGCGCACCGACGGGTTGTAGCCGTTGCCGCTATCGTCGTCGCAATACCAGCGGCCGTCGGGCGCGTTGATGACGAGCGTGGTGTCGGCGCTCGCATCGACCGAGATGATCAGCGGCAGCGACCCGCTCGAAAATTGCAGCCGGACATCGGGCGCGTTGGCGATATAGCCGCGACAGCCATTCGCGGTTTGCGAGGCATCGATGCTGCCGCCAGACTGCAGCTCGACGGTATAGGGATCGGGCGTGAAGCCGCTGTTGAGCCGGACCGTCTCATAGCTCGGATTGGCATTGACATTCTGCGCGGCGGCAGGGCCGCACAACAGGACGGCCGACGCGGCCGCGATAGCGTATTTTACAAGCATGATTGTTTACTCCCCCGGATCGGCGCTCCCCGATGGTGCGCGGACTTCCACATAGCGACCCGGGGCGATCGCTATCACAGGCCTGAAAGCGGGTCCAGCGCGATCGTTCTACTCGGCCGCCTCGCCAAAGGGGGCCGGATCGCCGGCGCCGACGATCCGCGCGTCGACCTGGACATCGCGGCCGCTGTCGAAGCGCAGGTTGAGCGGCAGCGTGCCGCCCGGCTCGAGATCGGAAGCGAGGCCGAACAGCATCGCGTGCAGGCCGCGCGGCGCGAGCGTCACGCTGCCGTCGGCGGGAACCTCGATCGCCTCGACCGGCCGCATCGTCATCGCCTCGCCCTCGATCCGGCTCTCATGGAGCTCGACCGTCGCGGCGGCGGGGCTGTCGACGGCGATCAGCACGTCGCCCGCTTCGCCGCCATTGAGCGTGAAATAGGCAGCGCCGGGGCGGCCGTCGACAGCCGGCAATCTGACCCATGCCTCCTCGACCGGTTCGGCGGCCTCGTCCCCGGCCGTCGACCCGCAGCCGGCAAGCAAGACCATCATCGCCGCGATTATCCCGTTCCGCATCTTCGATCCCATTTCAAAACAGGCGGATTTCCTAGCCTCGGCGGATGGTTGCAGCAAGCGAAACGAAACCTATATCGGCTTCCATAATGCCGCGCCGGCGGCTCTTGCTTGAGATAAGGGGAGCTGTCGGCTCCGCCAGTATTTTGGGGATAAACAGAGGTAAACAATGGCAAAAGTAATCGGAATCGATCTCGGCACCACCAACTCGTGCGTAGCCGTCATGGAAGGCGGCAAGCCGAAAGTCGTCGAGAATTCGGAAGGCGCCCGTACCACCGCGTCGATGGTCGCCTTCACCAAGGACAATGAGCGCCTGGCCGCTTCGACGATCCGATGACCAAGAAGGACATGGAGCTCGTCCCCTATGACATCGTCAAGGGCGCCAATGGCGATGCCTGGGTCGAGGCCGGCGGCGAACAATACAGCCCGTCGCAGATTTCGGCCTTCATCCTGCAGAAGATGAAGGAAACCGCCGAGAGCTATCTCGGCGAGACGGTCGAGCAGGCGGTGATCACCGTCCCGGCCTATTTCTCCGACGCCCAGCGGCAGGCGACCAAGGATGCCGGCAAGATCGCCGGTCTCGAGGTGCTGCGCATCATCAACGAGCCGACCGCGGCCGCGCTGGCCTATGGTCTCGACAAGCAGGACGGCAAGACGATCGCGGTCTACGATCTCGGCGGCGGTACTTTCGACATCTCGATCCTCGAGATCGGCGACGGCGTCTTCGAGGTCAAATCGACCAACGGCGACACCTTTCTCGGCGGCGAGGATTTCGACGCCAAGATCGTCCAATATCTGGCCGACGCCTTCAAGAAGGACGAGGGCATCGATCTGCGCGGCGACAAGCTGGCGCTGCAGCGGCTCAAGGAAGCCGCCGAGAAGGCCAAGATCGAACTCTCCTCGGCCCAGTCGACCGAGGTCAACCTGCCCTTCATCACCGCCGATCAGAACGGGCCCAAGCACCTGGTCAAGACGATCACCCGCTCGGATCTCGAAAAGCTCGTCGGCGACCTGATCAAGAAGACGCTCGATCCCTGCAAGAAGGCGCTCGAGGATGCCGACATGAAAGCCGCCGACATCGACGAAGTGATCCTCGTCGGCGGCATGACGCGCATGCCCAAGGTGCGATCGACCGTGCAGGACTTTTTCGGCAAGGAGCCGCATACCGGCGTCAATCCCGACGAGGTCGTCGCGATGGGCGCGGCGATTCAGGCCGGCGTGCTGCAAGGCGACGTCAAGGACGTGCTGCTGCTCGACGTGACGCCTTTGTCGCTGGGTATCGAGACGCTGGGCGGCGTCTTCACCCGGATGATCGACCGCAACACGACGATCCCGACCAAGAAGACGCAGACCTATTCGACCGCCGAGGACAATCAGAATGCGGTGACCATCCGCGTCTTCCAGGGCGAGCGCGAAATGGCCGCGGACAACAAGCTGCTCGGCCAGTTCGACCTGGTCGGCATCCCGCCGGCGCCGCGCGGCGTGCCGCAGATCGAGGTCACCTTCGACATCGACGCCAACGGCATCGTCAACGTCTCGGCCAAGGACAAGGGCACCGGCAAGGAACAGCAGATCAAGATCCAGGCCTCGGGCGGCCTTTCCGACGCCGATATCGACGGCATGGTCCAGGAAGCCGAGAAATTCGCCGAAGAGGACAAGAGGCGCCGCGAGAATGCCGAGGCCAAGAACCAGGCCGAAAGCCTCGTCCACACCACCGAGCAGCAGCTTAAGGAGCATGAGGACAAGGTCGAGGCCGATCTCAAGAGCCAGCTAGAAGCCAAGATCGCCGAGACCAGGGAAGCGATCGAGGGCGACGATCCGCAGGCGATGAAGACCAAATCGGAGGAACTCGCCCAGCTGGCGATGCAGATGGGTCAGAAGATATACGAGCAGCAGCAGGCCGAGGGCGGCGCCGAGGGTGCCGGCGAGGGCGAGGGCGGTTCGGAAACCGGCGCGGAAGCCGGTGACGAGGACGTGGTCGACGCCGAATTCTCCGAGGTCGACGAAGAGAACAAGGTCGACGAAGACAACAAGGCCGGCAGTTAGGGCAGTTGAAAGATGACGTTGGTCCCGAGCCTGTCGAAGGACGCCTCCCGGATTGCGGGGCGGACTTGGACAGGCTCGGTCCTGACGGCCGATCGGCAAGACAATTTGAAGCGGACTGAGGTCAGGGGCAGTTAGTGGCGACCCAAGTCGATTATTACGAACAGCTCGGCGTATCGCGCGATGCCGACGGCGCGACACTCAAATCCGCCTATCGCAAACTGGCGATGGAGTATCATCCGGACCGCAATCCGGGCGATGCCGAATGCGAGGCCAGGTTCAAGGCGGTCAGCGAAGCCTATGACTGTCTGAAGGATCCGCAAAAGCGCGCCGCCTATGATCGCTTCGGTCACGCCGCCTTCCAGAATGGCGGCGGTGGCGGCCAGGGCGGGGCGGACGGCTTCGCGGCCTTTTCGGACATTTTCGAGAATATCTTCGGCGGCGAGTTCGCGCGCGGCGGCCGCGGCGGCGGGCGCGACATCCGGCGCGGCGCCGATCTGCGCTATAATTACGAGATCGCTCTGGGCGAAGCCTATCACGGCAAGGATGCCGAGCTGATGCTCGACGTCTCGGCGACCTGCGAGGGCTGCAGCGGGTCGGGCGCCGCGCCCGGCACCGGGGCCGAGACCTGCCGCACCTGTTCGGGGATGGGCAAGGTCCGCGCGCAGCAGGGCTTTTTCGTCGTCGAGCGCACCTGCCCGGCCTGCCACGGCATGGGCCAGGTGATCTCCGAACCCTGCCCCGACTGCCGCGGCGAGGGGCGGGTCGACCAGACCAAGACCATCCACGTCAAGATCCCGCCCGGCGTCGACGACGGCACGCGCATCCGCGTCTCGGGCGAAGGCGAGGCGGGGACGCGCGGCGGCCCGGCCGGCGACCTCTATATCTTCATCCATATCGAGCGCCACGAGCTGTTCCAGCGCGAGGGGCCGAACCTCTTCGCGCGCTGCCCGGTCTCCATCACCACCGCGGCGCTGGGCGGCGAGATCGAGGTGCCCGGGCTCGACGGCGAGATCCATCAGATCCGCATTCCGGCCGGCATCCAGTCGGGCAAGCAGCTCAGAAAGCGCGGCGCCGGCATGCCGGTGCTGCAGGGCAGGGGCCATGGCGACCTCGTCATCGAGATGATCGTCGAGACGCCGACCAGGCTCTCGAAACGGCAGAAGCAACTGCTCGCCGAATTCGCCGACACCGAGACCGGCGAGGAATGCCCCGAAAGCGCGGGTTTCTTCCAGAAGATCAAGACGATGCTGGGGTAGCAGGCCGCGCCCCCACCCGCCGAATTTCCGTCATGCTGAACTTGTTTCAGCATCCATAGGCTACCGTGGTGCAAAGGGCGCGATGCCCGAGCGTATGGACCCTGAAACAAGTTCAGGGTGACGGGTTTGCGTTGCTTGTGGCATTCAACCGTCGCGACTATCCTCCGCCGGCAACAGGAGGGACCCACCATGAAACGCTTTGCCCCGCTCGCCGCTTTATCGCTCGCCATCGCCGCGCCGGCCGCGGCGCAGGAGGCCGATCGCTTCGCCGAGGTCGAGATCCGCGTCGAACAGGTCGCGCCGGGTATCGCCGTCTTGTTCGGTGCTGGCGGCAATATCGGCGTCTCATACGGCGAGGACGGCACGGTGCTGATCGACGATCAATATGCGCCGCTGACCGAACGCATCGAGGCGGCGATCGCCGGGCTGGGCGCCGCGCCGGTGCGCTTCCTGATCAACACCCACTGGCATGGCGATCATACCGGCGGGAACGAGAATTTCGGCGAGGCCGGGGCGCTGATCATGGCGCACGACAATGTCCGCACGCGGCTCGCCGCGGGGCTGGAGGAGAGTCCCTTCGGCGCGATTCCGCCGGCGCCCGAGGCGGCGCTCCCGGTCGTTACCTATCATGACGGCGTCAAGCTCCACCTCAACGGCGACACCGTCCACGCGATCCACATGCATAATGGCCATACCGACGGCGACAGCGTGATCCTGTGGGAGAATGCCAATGTCGTCCATATGGGCGACCTCTATTTCAAGGATGTGACTTTGCCCTTCATCGACCGCGGGTCGGGCGGCAGCGCGCAAGGCATGCTGGCCGCTGTCGAGCGCGTGCTCGAGATGACCGATGCGGAGACGCGGATCATTCCCGGCCACGGCCCGATGGCGACCCGCGCCGACCTTCAGGCCTATCGCGACATGCTGCATACGGTGATCGAGCGGGTGCGGAGCGAGATCGACGCCGGCAAATCGCTCGATGAGATCCAGGCGCTCGGCATCGCCGACGCATATGCCGTCGATGGCGGTTTCATCGACGCGCCGACCTTCATCGGCTTCGTCCATGACAGCCTGACCGATCCCGAGGCCATGGAGCATGGGCATCACGGGGAAGGGCGTCACGAGCATTGATTGTGCTCCTGCGAAGGCAGGAGCCCAGAGCAGCTACCGATGGCGCCTGCGGCCCTGGGCTCCTGCTTTCGCAGGAGCGCTGCGCTAGCCCTCGCCGAACACCCGTTCGAAGATCGTGTCGACATGCTTGAAATGGTAATCGAGGTCGAATTTCTCCTCGAGCTCCGCTTCGCTCAGCTTTGCGGTGACCTCCTCGTCGGCCTTCAGCAGATCGAGCAATGACAGCTCCCCGTCCGATTCCCAGACCTGCATCGCATTGGCGAGGCCGGTGAGATTCTCGGTCAGGATGGGATTGCGCTTGTGCGGCATCGCCGAGCTGCCCTTCTGGCCGGGCGAGAAATATTCCTCGGCCTCGAGTACTTCGGTGCGCTGGAGATGGCGGATCTCGGTCGCCAGCCTTTCGATCGACGAGGCGACGACGCCGAGCGTGGCGAAGAACATCGCATGGCGATCGCGCGGGATCACCTGGGTCGAGACCGGTTCGACCGTCAGACCGAGCTTGTCGGCGACATATGTCTCCACCGCGGGATCGATATTGGCGAAGGTGCCCACGGCGCCCGAGATGGCGCAGGTCGCGACATCCTTGCGCGCGGCTTCGAGCCGATCGCGGTTGCGCGCAAATTCGGCGTAGGCTTGCGCCAGCTTGAGCCCGAAGGTCACCGGCTCGGCATGGATACCATGGCTGCGGCCGATGCAAGGCGTAAGCTTGTGCTCCTGCGCGCGGCGTTCGAGCGCTTCGAGCAGCGCGTCGAGATCGGTGAGCAGGATTTGGGCGGCCTGATCGAGCTGCACCGCGAGGCAGCTGTCGAGCACGTCGGAGCTCGTCATGCCCTGATGCATGAAGCGCGCTTCCTCGCCGACCTCGCCGGCGACCCAGGTCAGGAAGGCGATGACGTCGTGTTTGGTCACCGCCTCGATCGCGTCGATCGCGGCGACGTCGATTTCGGGGTCGGTCTCCCACCAGTGCCACAGCGCCTTCGCCGCCGAGACCGGCACGACGCCGAGATCGGCGAGCGCCTGGGTCGCATGCGCCTCGATCTCGAACCAGATCCTGAATTTGTTTTCCGGCTCCCAGATGGCGAACATCTCGGGCCGGGCATAACGCGGAATCATGCCGGGTCCTTCGCTCAAAGAGGGCGCTTAGCAGGGCCTGCCGACTTCGACAAACACCAGCTAGCGATCGGGCGCGATGATTACGCGCCCGATCACCTTGCGCTCGCGCATCATCTCGAAAGCCTCGCGCCAGCCATCGAGCGGCAGCGAAGCGTGGACGCGCGGGCGCAGCCTGCCAGCTTCGGCGAGCGCCCAGATGGCGTCGAAATTTTCCTCGCCGCGCTCGGGATGGCGGCGGCCATATTCGCCGGCGCGCACGCCGACCACCGAAAAGCCCTTGATCAGCGGGATGTTGGTCGGAACGGTGGCGATCCGGCCCGAGGCGAAGCCGATCACTAGCAGCCGCCCGCCGAAGGCGATGCAGCGCGTGCTCTCGTCGAAGACGTCGCCGCCCACCGGATCGTAGATCACGTCGGCGCCGCCCCCGGTGATCCGCTTCACCTCCTCGCGGAAGCCCCGGCTCACATTGAGCGTCGCGTCGGGCGCGTATTCCTCGCTGACGATGGCGAGCTTGCGGTCGGAGGTCGAGGCGGCGATGACTCGCGCGCCGAGCGCCCGAGCGAGATCGACAGCGGCGAGGCCGACCCCGCCCGCCGCGCCGTGGACGAGCACCCATTCGGCGGGGCGCAGCTCGGCCCGCCTGACCAGCGCGACATAGGCGGTCAGATAGGCGACGCCGAAAGCCGCCGCCTGCTCGAAGCTCAGTGCCTCGGTCTTGCGGCGCAGCCGATCGACCGGGCAGTTCGCATATTCGGCGAATCCGCCGATCCCCAATGTGGCGACGACCGCATCGCCGGTCGCCCATTCGCTCCCGTGCTCGCCGAGCGCGGCGATCTCGCCGGCGATGTCGTTGCCGGGAGTGAAGGGAAGCGGCGGCTTGTGTTGGTATTTCCCCTCGGTCATCAGCAGATCGGGAAAGCCGAGCGCCGCCGCCCGCACGCGAATCAGCGCCTCGCCGGGGCCGGGCTCGGGGACCGGCAGTTTCGCTACGCCGCAGCCGGACAGCCCCGGAGTCAGCTCGCTCACCTGCAAGGCGTGCATTTCGGCGGGAAGCGTCATGGCCGATCGGGTCTCCGGGAATTCGTTTGCCGCCGCCTAGCAGCGGTCCAACTCCGGCGCAAAGCACCCGCACCGCGGTCCTTACATCAGCCCCATGCTGCGCAGCGAGTTGTGGCGGTCGGCGGCGATGATGATGTGGTCGTGGAGCGCGATATCGAGCGGCTTGCCGGCGTCGGCCAGTTCGCGGGTCAGCGCGATATCCTGACGGCTCGGCGAGGGATCGCCCGAGGGATGGTTGTGGACGAGCAGCAGCGCCGAGGCATGAAGGTCGATGGCGCGGCGGATGATCTCGCGGACATAGATCGCCGCCTGGTCGATCGATCCCTCGCTGACCAGCTCGTCGCGGATCAGCATGTTCTTGGCGTCGAGATAAAGGCAGCGCACGCGCTCGATCGGCTGATGCGCCATGTCGGCCTGGAGATAATCGAGCAAGGCCTGCCAGTTGGCGAGCACCGGCTGCTCGCGGACCTTCGCGGCGAGCAGCCGGAGCGCCGAGGCGCGGGCGATCATCAGCGCGCCGATCGCCGCGTCGCCGAGCCCCGAAACCCGCTTGAGCGCCTCGGGCGGCGCCGACAGCAGCGCGCCATAACCGCCGAACTCGTTGAGCAGCTTCTTGGCGAGCGGCTTGGTGTCGCGGCGCGGAATGGCGAGCGCCAGAAGATATTCGACCAGCTCATGCTCGTGCAGCGCCTCGTGGCCGCCCTCGAGCAGCCGCTGGCGTAGCCGCGCGCGGTGGCCGGTGCCGTCGGTGGGAACGTCCGCCATGGGCACACGCTATCGGTATGGCGGCGGCCGCGCAATCGCGCTAGTGCGCTGGAATGCACGCGGAAGACGATGGTCGCATAGGTGAGGGGGCGGCCGTTCCGGAACGACGCTTCCGGAAGCGTATGGTGTTGCTCGGCCTTGCCGGGTTGCTGCTGCTCGCGCTGATCGTCGTCTGGACCCAGCGCAAGCCGATCGCCGAGGGCTTTATCAATCGCGAACTCGAGCGCAGCGGCGTCGAGGGCAGCTACGAAATCGCCGATCTCGGAGTGAACCGCCAGAGGATCACCGATCTCGTCATCGGCGATCCCGACGATCCCGATCTGACCGCCGAATGGGCCGAGATTCGCATCCGCCATCGCTTCGGCACGCCTCAGGTCGTCGCGGTCATCGCGCAGGGCGTGCGGCTCCGGGGCGAACTTGTCGACGGCGAGCTGCGTTTCGGCCAGCTCGACCGGCTGCTCCCCGAACCGACCGGCGAGCCGATCAAGCTGCCCGAGCTCGACGTCACCTTGCGCGATGCGCGGATCGATCTCGCCACGCCCTATGGGCGGGTCTTCGCCGCGATCGAAGGCTCGGGGCCGCTGCATGACGGCTTTAGCGGCCGGGCTTCGGCGCTTGCGCCGGTTTTCGCCGTTCAGGGCTGCCGAGCGCGACAGGTGCGGGCGAGCGTCGCGATCGCGATCGACCAACGGCGTCCGGCTTTCGAGGGCCCGGTGCGCGCCGCCGGCTTCAGCTGCCCCGATCAGGCGCTGGCGATCGAAGCGCCGCAGCTGGCGCTCGATGCGATCTTCTCCGAAGGCTTCGACCGCTGGGGCGGCGAGGCCGGCTTGCGCTTTGCCTCGTTCAGCCAAGGCGCCAACCGCATCGCCCGCGGGCGCGGCCGGATCGATTTCGACGGCTCGGCCGAACAAACGCGGGGCACGCTGTCGCTCGATAGCGAGCGCGTGCGGCTCGCGGGTCTTGCTGCCGATCGGGGCTCGGTCTCCGGATTCTATCGCATCCTCGACGGCGGCGCGCGGATCGGACTCGACGGCGATATCCGGGTCGGCGATGCCCGGCTCGACCGCGCGATCTTCGCCGATGCGACCGACAGCCTGCGCGCCGCCGAGGGGACGCCGATCGGCCCCGCCGGCGAGAAACTCGCCGCGG
>JAIVHR010000178.1 GCA_020200935.1 Sphingomonadales bacterium | reverse complement strand
CGGCTCAAATTGCCGTTGGCGAGCACGCGCCGTCCGTCGACCCGCCAGCGGCCGGGGGTGCGGAATTGCCGCGTGCCGTTCGAGGTCAACACGGTGACGCTGTCGCCGCGGGTGATGGTGAGCACCGCATCGTCGGCCAATCGCGTGCCGCGCGGATATTCGCGCGCGGCGGCGCCGATCGATCGGGTCACGAGTACGTCGGCGATCGCTGCGGTCGAGACCGATGCCATGGCGGCACCGGCAAGCAGCAGGACGCCGAATCTATTTGCCTTGCAGAACATAACTGCCTCCTGGTTCGGTTTCGTGCAGGCGCTCGGCCATTTGCCGGAGCGCTTCGTCGTCGGGATTATCCTGGGCGAGCGTGTCGATTTCAGCCAACGCAGTGGTGTCGCCTTCATCGAATCGCCGCCACAGATCATGCAACTTCTCCCCTGAACCCTCGGTGATCTCGAGCACAGGTTCATAGACTTCCACCGGCGTCGACCGGCCCGACAATGTTACCCTGCCGAGAGGCCGAAAAGCAATCGTTTCAACGCCTTCTGTCGCCTGTTTGCTGACCAGAATTGTCGACCCCGTTTGCTTGTTGGCGCTTTCGAGCCGCGCGGCGGTATTCATCGCATCGCCGAGCGCGGTATATTGCATCCGGTTCTGGCCGCCGAAATTGCCGACGATCGCCTCGCCGCAATGCAGGCCGACGCGGGTTTCGCCGATCGGCGGCACGCCTTCGGGCGTTTCCTCGCGGAATTGTTCGCCGATCTTGTAGGCGGCGACGGCGCATTGCGCCGCGCGTTCCTTGTCGTCGGGTCGCGAGATCGGCGCGCCCCAGAAGGCGACGATCGCGTCGCCGACGAATTTGTCGAGCGTGCCGCCATGGTCGAGCACAGCCTTGCTGAGCATGTCGAGATATTTGTTGAGCAGTGTCGCGACCATTTCCGGCGCGATCGAATGGCTGAGCTTGGTGAAGCCCTGGAGATCGGTGAACATCGCGTAGATGACGCGCTTTTCGCCATGCAGCGCCAAACGGTCGGGATCGTTCAGGAGCTGCCGGGCGACATCGCCGGGGAGGTATTTGCCGAGCGCGCCGGTGACGAACTGGCGCTTTTCCGCGCCGACGGACCGCGCCGCCGCGCCGACCGCCGAGAAGGCGATCACCCAACCGGCGACCCAGCCGAACACCGGCAGCGTCTGCGTATCCATGCCCCAATTGTGGAACGCGAACGGCATGACAAGAACGAAGCCCGCCTGGACGATGATCAATATGCCGAGCTTCCAGAGCCGCAAGTCGGACAGGCTGGTCAGCGCCCCGAGCAGGACGACGAGGATCGCCAGCGGCCAGAGCATCGCGGGCGTCATCGGATTGAACATCACGCCGTCGAGCATCTGGGCGAGCAGATGCGCATGAATTTCGACCCCCGGAATCGTGCCCGTGCCGTTGACCCGGGTGAAGGGCGTCATGAACCGGTCGCGATCGGCAAGGTCGGTGCCGACGAGCACAAAGCGTCCCTCGATCTGCGGCGCGATGAGTTCGACGGCGAGCGGATCGGCGCCCATCTCGGCGATCATGTCGATCGGCAGCTTGAGGAAAATCGGGTCATTCTGATAGAGCTGGCTGCGATAGGCGACGCTCCCGTCATAGCGGCGGAAGGCGTCGTGGCCGGGCGCCAGCCGGTGCGCCATCAGCGGCGGAAGGCCCTCGGGCTGGGGCGGCCAGCTGCGCGCCACATTATCTTCGTCTGCGCGCAGATAGACGCTGGCCCTTTCTATCGCCTCGGTGTCCACCCGGGCGAAGAATTCGTTCATGAAATCTTCCTGCGCGGGCTGGATCTCGTCGGGATTGAACGCGCTGAGCACGACCGGGAGGTAGGTCGGCGTCTCCATCGCGCGCAGCGTTTCGGCGAGCAGCGCATCATTTTCGGTCGGCTGGTCGATCAGAATGTCGACGCCGATCGCGCGCGCGCCCATGCCGTCGAGCGCGACCAAGGCTTTGGCGAGGATCTCGCGGTCGAGCGGCGACCGGACGCCGGTATTGAACAGTGTATTCTCGTCATAGAAAATGATCGCGATGCGTTCGTCGGGCGGCACCTGCTCCATCGCGTAGGTCGCGCGGATGTCGAACAGCACGCGCTCGATCTCGTTGACGAACCGCATGTCCCAACTGAATCGCGCCATCAGCAGCGCGATGAACAGCAAGGCGGCGGTTGCGATGATGCGCAGCGGCCCGGCTTCGCGCATCATCCGCACGAAATTGCGGAAGGAGCTTCCGAAGTGGCCCGAGCGCTCGCCCGGCCGCGTGGTTTCGCCGGGAAGGCTAATCGGCCTGCACCACCGGGCGCGTTCCGTCGCCGATCACCGCGAAGCCGGCCCAATAATAGGGATGCGAGGTCGCCGGATCGTCCATCAGCGCGATCTGCGCTCCGCGCAGCGCGCCGGTGATCGGATTGCCCGCGGCGCCTTCGAACAGGCCGGTCATCAGCCGCCGGGTGGCGTCGTAATCGTCGGGTGCCGGCCAGTGGCTGGCGACGACCACGCGGCTGCCGGCGCCGACAAAGGCGCGGACCAGCCCGTCGAGCGCCGAGGTGCCGCCCGAGATCCCCGCCTCGCGCGAGGCGGCGATGCCCGCGGCGCTCGCCGTGTCGCAGGCCGAAAGGATGACGAGATCGGCATCGAGCCGCAGGTCGAAAATCTCGGCGAAGCTCAACAGCCCGTCCGAATCGCCGCTGCCGAAGGAGGTCAGCAGCGCCGGATGCGGAGGGCATTCGGGCCGCGGCTGGGTGACCAGCCCGTGGGTCGCGAAATGGAGGATGCGGAACTGATCGAGGTCGCCGCGTTGCTCGATCGCCGTGTCGGTGAAGTCGGCGCCGGTCACCAGCTCGGACCGGCCCTGGCCGATGATGCTGCTCGCGGTGACCAGCTCGGCGGCCGAAATCGGCGCCTGCCAGACGGCCAGCGGCCAGCTGCAATATTCGCCCGGCCGGCCGGCATCGCGCGCAGTCTCGCCCGGCCGGACATTCTCTCCGAGGCCGAGATACTGGCGCGGCGCGCTCGAGGGCGCGAGGTTGCGCAGATCGCGGAAGCTGCGCGCCGAGACCGCGGTGCTGATCTCGGTCGTCCGGCCGAGCCAGGCCACGCCGGTGAAATCGAAGGGATCAATGTCGGGCATGCCGACGCGCCGTTCATAGGCGGCGACGCCGGCTTCCTCGGTGATCAGCAGGTTGAGCGGCAATTGCAGCATCGCGCCGTCGGGCTCGAATATCAGGTGGCGCGCCGTCGCGAGCCGGTCGGCGACCGGCCCCAGCAGCTGCCGATAGAGCGTGTAGGCGAGCCCGACATCGAAGGGATAGGTCAGCAATTTGCCCTTCTCCTCGAACGAGATCGTCTCGCGCAGCAGCTGGACCGACATCGTCAGATCCTCCGACGACAGATCGGCGCGATAGGCGGTGGCCTCGTCGGGCGTGATGAGGATCGCATAGATCCGGCCGGCGACGTCGGCGAGCTTGAGATAGGCCTCGTCGGGGCGCAGCGTCGCCTGCAGGTCGGCGAGCGTCAGCGCGTTGGTCGAGATCGCCCGATAGCGGGGGAATTGCCCCAGCTCGGCCTGGATCTCGGTCTGCTGGGCGGCAAGGTCGTCGAGTTGCGTCTGGAGAGCCGCAATCCGCCCGGCGACGTCGGCGTCGGCGTCCTCGAGCGCCTGGAGCCGCGCCAGCTCCACCCGTGCCGAATCGATCGCGCGTGACAGATTGACCGATTCGCGGAACAGCCGCGAGGCCTCGTCATTGCCCCCGGCGAGCTCGCGCGCGAGCACCGCCTGGGTGTTGGCGACGCCGGGACGGACAAGCGTCTCGGTGGCGAGGAAGAACTGGTCGATCACTCCGGGGTCGCTGACCATCTCGTCGAGCAGCAGCTCGAGATAGGGCGCGAGGCGATTTTCGAGCCCGGCGCGCGGCGAGGCCTGATTGCTGTTTTCCTCGACCACTTCGGCGAACAGCCGGAGCGCCTCGCGCCGTTCGCCGCGCCGCGCGAGGTAACCGGCATAGCGGGCCTTGGCGGCGCTCGTCGCGACCGCCGAGGGATATTGGGTCTCCATCAGCGCCATCGCCTCGGTGAGCCGGTTTCGCGCGGTGCCCTGATCGCCGGCATCCTCGGCGAGCAGCGCCAGCTCGGTCAGCGCCTGGGCGCGCAGCCGGGCGGTCGAGCGGACGCGGCCGTTGCGCACCGAGGCAATCGCCGCCAGCGCCGATTCGAGCGCCGTGCGCGCCTCGTCGGGCCGGCCGAGGACGCGCAGCAGGGTGCCGCGCAGCTGCCGCGCCTGGGCGTCGAGGATCACCGCGCGCTCGGTCTCGGTCAGCCGCTCGCTGGTCTCGCCGCCCAGCCGGCGCGACAAATCGTCGCTCGAATTGATCTCGCTCGCCGTATCCTCGCTGATCACGGCTGCGGTAATGTCGTCGGCCGGCTTCAATGATTCCTCGAGCGGCGCATCGACCACCGCCAGCGCTTCCTCGAAACGCCGCTGGTTCATCAGATGGAGGGTGCGAAAGTTCCGCCGCAGCCGCAATTGGGTCGGGCTGGCGCTCGGGATCGACAGCGCCCGGCGATAGATCGCCTCGGCCTCCTCGAAGCGTCCGAGATTGGAATATTGCAGCGCCTGGTTGATCAGGAATTCGCCGACGCGTTCGCTGTTGGCGGTTTCGCCCTCCTCGTAACTGCGGCTGATCAGCGTCTCGAAAAACTCGGCGGCCTCGGCATAATTGCCGGCATTGTTGCGGCGATAGGCCTCGGTCAGCGCCTGTCCCTCGTCGAGCGTTCCGGCCTGGGCGGCGGCGAAGGCGGCCGGATCGCCGGCTTCGGTCGTCGCGATCTCCACTTCGCCCGGCACGACGCGGTCGAGCGCGACGCTTCGCAGCGCCAGCCGCAGGGCCGAATCGTAACCGGCAAGACCCTGGGCGACATACAGTGTGTCGCCGCTTTGCCATTGATAGACGGTGTAGCCGATGTTGCGGTTATTCAGCCGGCAGCCGATCCGCCGAACTTGACCGAGATCCTCGAGCGTCGCCGCGGCCGGCGCCTCGCATGCGGCCCCTTCGGCGCGCCGGGCGGCGAGTCGCGCTTCGGCGCTGTCGGCGTCGCGCAAGGCGTAGACCTGGCCGACCGGCTCGGCGGCGTCGCGGCAGACGATCGCATAGCCGCGGTCGAAGATCGATTCGAGAGCCGGATCGGCGGGTCGCATCTGCACCTGGCACAGAGCCGCGCCTTCTTCGCCGAGCCGGAAACTGTCGCTGATGCTCGGTCTGATCTGGGCGGTTGCGGCTGACGAAAGGAGCGTGACGAAACCGGCGATGAATCCGGCAACTGACAACGAGCGCATACAATCGTCCCCCTTCGGGCGGCGGTACACGACTGCGGGCGAGTCACCGCCAGCCCAGGGTGGGGTTATAATCAGGCCGGGGCGCAAATCCAGACAGTGTGGCGCACCTTATCTCAAAAATGGAAGAAAGTTACGTCTTCGACCATTGCGAGGTGGCGGGAATCATCTTCGGATCGACCCGGTCCCTGTAGCGCGCGGCGATATCGCGCACCTCCTCCATCAGCCCTTCCTCGAGCGTCGTCGGCTCGATCGCATGGCCGAAGAATTTCTCGTTGATCACGTTGAGCTCGTTCTCGGCCGCCTCGTTGCGCGGATTTTCGACGAAGGAGATCTCGGCGCCGGTGCGTTCGGCAATCATCTCGGCAAGATCCTTCAACCGATGCGTTTCGGTCATCTGGTTGCGGATCTCGACGCGCGCGCCGCTTTCCGGGGGCTCGGAAATCGCGCGCTCGATACAGCGCACCGTGTCGCGGATATGGATGAAGGCGCGAGTCTGGCCGCCGGTGCCGTGGACGGTCAGCGGATGGCCGACCGCCGCCTGCACGAGGAAGCGATTAAGCACGGTGCCGTATTCGCCGTCATAATCGAAGCGGTTGATAAGCCGCTCGTCCATGCTCGTTTCGGGCGTCTGGGTGCCCCAGACGATGCCCTGATGCAGGTCGGTGACCCTGAGGCCGTCATTCTTGGCGTAGAATTGGAAGAACAGCGCGTCCTGCGTCTTCGTCATGTGATAGATCGAGCCGGGATTGGCCGGATAGAGGATCTCGGTTTCGACCTGCTCGCCCTCGGGCGTGTCGACCTTGATCGACAGATAGCCTTCGGGGATCTTGAGCCCCGCGGTGCCGTAGCCATAGACGCCCATCGTGCCGAGATGAACAAGATGTATGTCGCGCCCGCTCTCGACGATCGCCGCGCAGACATCGTGGGTGGCGTTCAGATTGTTGTCGACCGTGTAGCGCTTGTGAACCGCCGACTTCATCGAATAGGGCGCGGCGCGCTGTTCGGCGAAATGGACGATGGCGTCGGGTTCTTCCTGCTCGATCACCTCGAGCAAGGCGTCGAATTCCTTGCCGACGGTCAGCCGGCGAAAGCCGATCTTGTGGTTGGTGAGCTCTTCCCAGGCGGCGATACGCTCCTCGATCCCGCGGATCGGGGTCAGGCTCTGGATGCCGAGCTCCTGATCGATCTCGCGGCGCGAGAGATTGTCGAGGATGACAAGCTCATGCCCTGCCTTCGACAGATGCAATGCGGTCGGCCAGCCGCAAAAGCCATCGCCTCCCAGAACCAGTATCTTCGCCATCAACAACTCCAACGTATCCCGTTTCCCCTTGAGGGGACCGGAATCTCAAAATCATTCCAGGAAAGGCCGCGCCTTTGGCACAGCGCCGGGCGCGGCGCAATATCGGGGGGCGGTGTTGCTTGATCTCGCGTCATTGCGAGGAGCGCAGCGACGAAGCAATCCAGTCCCGCACCATTCGATAGGCCCACCGCCTGGCCGCTCTGGATTGCCGCCCTTCGACTGGCTGGCAAGCCAGCCGCTCAGGACAGGCTATGCCTTCGGCTCCTCGCAATGACGATGGAGCGGGGCGGTTACCGCCGCGCGATGATCGCCTGGCGCACGCGCTCGACCGCCGAAGCTTCGGGAACGGGCATCCTGCGCAACCGCGGGAGGGGCGCCGCAAGCGGATCGGCGCCGATCATCGTCAGCACATCCTCGAAATCCGCGCCCCAATAGATCTTGCCGCGGCTGCTGAGGAAATAGAGTTCGGGCTCGATCTGCTGCGCGACGAGCGAAGCGGCGCGCGTGTGTCCGTTGCGGGTAAGCTCGATCCACAGGCGCAGCTGATCGCGCTCGGCGAGCAGCGGCATCAAGTCGATATGGCCGCGCGTCACCGTGTCGCGCGCACCGAAATCGGGATCACGCCGAATTTCGCTGGTCTCGGTGCGGATGACGAGCGCGCCGTCATGCAATGCGGCGAAATGCAGCCGGCCGATTTCCCGTTCGAAGCCGAGCAGGATTCGCTGGCGCGGCGGCGGACCCTCGTCGGGACGGCCGATCAGCTCGACATTGGCGAGCCAGGTCGCTTCGCCCTCCTTGCCCTGGCCGCCGCCCATGATCGTCCGCGCGCGGTTGTCGCCGCGCTGGATCGATCCGCGATGCATG
>JAIVHR010000131.1 GCA_020200935.1 Sphingomonadales bacterium | reverse complement strand
ATGTCGGACAACGCGCGCGAGATCGCCGCGCAATCCTCGATCCTCAGCTGGCGCGTATCCTCGCGCTCGGCCATCACCTGCAGCACCGGCCCGTCCTCGCCGCTCATCATCTTGACGCGCACGAGCGCAAAGCCGAGCTTCTCGACTTCGGGTTCGATCAACCGTTCCAATGCGGCGATATTCGCCATGCGCACTCCCGGACAAAATCCTACCGCCGCCGGCCCGGACCCTCCGGACCAGCCTCTCCAACGCTAACGATGTAGAGGAAGGCAGGGGCTATATAGGACGGGGGTGGGAACGGGGCAAGCGCGAATGGCTCAATCGTTCTCTGACGAAGGATCTTCATCTTTCGAGACGAACCGGCCATTTCGGATCATCCAGATCAAGCCGTTCTCGGTCGTCACGACCGAGATCAATCTTCGGCTGAGCAATGACAAGAAAATATGGATTTCCGTGGGGTGCGGATCAAGCAAATGCGATATCCCATAGCCGACCGCTTCGGGGTTGCCCGTGCCATCATTTTCCGCGCCGAGAGCAAGGCATGAATTCATAAAGCGCCGATGATCTTCGATCTCGCCATCCGGCCCGACGTCGTATCGGTAGTGGCCGCCAGCCTGAAACACGTCGTTTTGGGTCTGCGGAGAGAGAATATAGACCGAGATCGTACCCTCGGGTTCGCTCGGAATGACGACCGTGTTTGGGGAGGGACCCGAACACAGGCCATAGCCGGAATTTGCGGCTGCATTCAGCGCCGCATCGCGGGCCTCCGCGTACGGTATGGCGTCCGGCGGCAAGGCCTGACGATCGTCGGGAGCCGGAATCGCCACGTTGGTCACGCCCTCCGTGCCGAAATCCATCGAAGCGACCACGAACCGCCCGTTTCCGTCGCTTCCGTAGTAATAGACGGTAAATATTCGATCTTGCCAGAGCTCCACCCAACCTCGAACCAATTGCCGCCGTTCGGGCGGCACCTGCTCGATCAGTACGTCCGATGTCGCCGCCGCGGCCCAGTCGTGGTAGTAGATCAGCTGACCGCGTCGAATCACATCTGCCAACTCATCTGAATTTATTGCATTCGGATCTTCGCTCGAAGCCGGCTCTTCGACCGACTGCGGCATAGAAATCGATTGTGCCGATGCAGCCGTGGCCACACACGCCGACATTATCCAAGCAACAATACGCTTCATGGGCATTCTTCTAGTTCATAGGACTGCCCGGAACCAGCTGCCTCTGGCGGTGTTGAATCCTCCGCACAGGAGGAACCATGCCCAACGCCTATTGGAAGGGCCAGATCAGGCTCGCGCTCGTCTCGATACCGGTCGAGATCTACACCGCCACCAAGTCCGGCGCGAAGATATCCTTCCGCCAAATCCACGAGCCGTCGGGCCAACCGATCAAGTACGAAAAGACGGCGCCCGGCGTCGGGCCGGTCGATCCCGACGAAATCATGAAGGGCTACGAGTTCGAGAAGGGCAATTATATCCTGCTCGAGCAAGAGGAGATCGACGCGGTCAAGCTCGAAAGCAAGAAGACGCTTGAGCTGACGCAATTCGTCGAGCTCAACGAGATCAGCCCGCTCTATTTCGAAAAGCCCTATTATGTCGCTCCGGCTGATGATCTCGCCGAGGAGGCCTTCATCGTCCTGCGCGAGGCGCTTCGCAAGACCAGCAAGGTCGGGCTCGGCCAGCTCGCCTTGCGCGGCCGCGAACATGTCGTCAGCCTCAAGCCCTGCGGCAAGGGGCTGCTGCTCGAAACCCTGCGCTATGCCGAGGAGGTGCGCGAGGGCGAGAGCTTCTTCCACGATATCGACGAGGGAGATCCCGACGAGGATCTTCTCGATCTCGCCGAGACGCTGATCGAGAAGAAGGCGGCGCCGTTCGACGCCAAGGTGTTCGAGGACCGCTATATCGCCGCACTGAAACGCGTGATCGAGAAGAAGCG
>JAIVHR010000015.1 GCA_020200935.1 Sphingomonadales bacterium | reverse complement strand
GCCGGGGCCGTTCCGCCGGACGATACGAACCGGCAACCGTCTTATAGCATTTCGATCGAACTGGCGCTGGACAAACGCAACTTTTTCCCCTGCGATACGCTGGACAAGCGCATCCACCATCAAGAGCGGAGACAACCGTCATGACGATCAGCGAAGGCGACCAACTGCCCAAAACCAATTTCATCACGATGACCGAAAACGGGCCGCAGCCCGTCGATCACGACCAATTCTTCAAGGGCCGCCGGGTGGCGCTGTTTTCGGTGCCCGGCGCCTTCACCCCGACCTGCTCGGCCAAGCATCTGCCGAGCTATGTCGAGAAGGCCGGCGAATTGAAGGCCAAGGGCATCGACGAGATCGCCTGCACGGCGGTCAACGACGCCTTCGTGATGGGCGAATGGACCAGGGATGCCGGCGAGGTCACGCCGCTCGCCGACGGCAACGGCGAATTCGTCGAGGCGGTCGGACTGACGATGGACGGCACCGGCTTCGGCATGGGCAAGCGCGGCCAGCGCTTTTCGATGGTCGTCGATGACGGCAAAGTAACCCAGCTCAATGTCGAGGCGCCGGGCGAATATAAGGTCAGCTCGGCCGAACATATGATAGGCCGCCTCTGACGCGCGCCGAACCGCCGCCCCGAGCCGCCGCCTGCTCCGGAAATACGGAACCGAAGCGCCCGATCGGCGGTTGGTCTTGAGAAACCCGCATATTATTGGAGAAGCATGATGACCGAGACACCCCAGACCAACGAATCGACCCCCAACAAGGGCGCCGCGGCCCGCGTCGGCGACGGCGTCAAATCGGCCGCCGGCAGGGTCGGCGAATCGACCAAGTCGGCCGCCAACCGTGTCGGCGCCTCGACCAAATCGGCCGCCGACAAAATCAGCCGGACCACGCGCTCGACCGCCGCGCGCGTCAGCGAAGGCGTCAAGTCGGCCGGCGGCAAGGTCGGCGAGACGGTGAAGAAGCATCCCTACAAGACCGCCGCCGCGGTCGGCGGGGTCGCCGCCGCCGCCGCGGGCGCCGTCATCGGCAAGAAGCAGTATGACAAGCGCAAGGCGGCACAGGAAGCCGCCGGCAATGTCGGCACCCCCGAAATGCGCGCCGGCGAGGCGAAGGAGAAATCCTGATCCGCGTTTGAAGCATTGGACACAGAAGAAGGGCGGCTGCCTCGCGGTAGCCGCCCTTTTCTCATGTCAGAGCTCCGCGATCAGCTCTCGCTCGACCAGCCGCATTGGCGGCCGGCATTCTGCTCCTCGAGCCAGCCCTGCAGCGGCGCGAAATAGGCCAGCATCGGCTCGGCCGACATTTCCCGCGTTCCGGTGAAGGTCTCGAGCGCTTCGGGCCAGGGCCGCGAGGCGCCCATCTCGAGCATCTCGTTCAATCGCGCGCCGACCTCCTCGTTGCCGTAGAAGCTGCAACGGTGGAGCGGCCCTTCCCAGCCCGCCTGCTCGCAGGCCGCCTGGTAGAACTGGAACTGCAGGATCCGGGCGAGGAAGTAGCGCGTATAGGGCACGTTGTTCGGCACGTGATATTTGGCCCCGGCATCGAAAGCGTCGGCCGGCCGCTCGGTCGGCGGGGGGATGCCCTGATAGCGCAGCCTGAGATCGTTCCAGGCGGTGTTATATTCGTCGGGCGTCGTCTCGCCCGAGAAGATGCCCCAGCGATAGCGGTCGATCAGCAAGCCGAAGGGCAGGAAGGCGACCTTGTCGAGCGCCTGGCGCAGCAGCAGCCCGAGATCCTGTTCGGGGCCCGGCACATCCGCCTGGTCGAGCAGCCCGACCTGAACCAGATAATCGGGCGTCACCGACAGCGCGACGAGATCGCCTATCGCCTCGTGGAAGCCGTCATTGGCGCTGTTGCGATAGATCAGCGGCAGCTGGTTGTAGGCGCGCTGATAGTAATTGTGGCCTAGCTCGTGATGGACGGTGACGAAATCGTCGGCATTGACCCGCGTGCACATCTTGATGCGCAGATCGTCGACATTGTCGAGGTCCCAGGCGCTGGCATGGCAGACCACGTCGCGGTCGCGCGGCTCGGTGATCATCGAGCGCTCCCAGAAGGTCTCGGGAAGCGGATCGAAGCCCAGCGAGCTGAAGAAGCCCTCGCCCTGGCGGACGATACGCTCGGCGTCGTATTCCTGCGCCTCGAGCAGCTCGGTCAGGTCGAAACCGACACCGCCCGTGCCCTCGGGCGCGACGACCGGATAGATGTTGCCCCATTCCTGGGCCCACATATTGCCGAGCAGATCGGCGCGGATCGGCCCGGTGGCGGGCTGCACCTCGGCGCCATATTCCTCGCTGAGCTCGGCGCGGACATAGCAATGGAGCTGCTCATAGAGCGGCGAAAGCTCGCCATAGAGCCGCTCGGTCATCGCCGCGAATTCATCGGGGTCCATGTCATATTGCCCGCGCCACATCGCGCCGACGTCGGAAAAGCCCAGCTCCTCGGCGCCCTGGTTGGCGATCTCGACAACGCGTTGATATTCGTCCTTCATCCCGGCGCCGTTGGCGTGCCAGCTGGTCCACATTTCGGCGAGCGCGGCGGGATCGCGGACGCTGCCCATCCGGGCCTCGGCCTCGTTGCCGTTGATCTCCTCGCCATTCATCGTCGCGGTGCCGGTCGAATAGAGCGTGCCGAGCTCGGTGGTCAGCTCGTTGAGCTCGGCCGCGGCGCCCGCGGTGGTCGGCGCGGGCAGGGTCAATCCGCCGCGCAATTGGTCGAGCTGGCGCGCGGTATCGTAATCGAGCCCCTCGATTTCGGCATAGCGCGCCGCCTTGTTGGCGAGATCGATCGACTGTTCGGTCAGCAAAGTGCCGAAATAGGTGTTGAGCGCGTTGGTGTCGGGGGTGATGTAGGTCGACTGGACCCAGGCGGCCTGCGCGGAAATGTGCCAGAGAGCATCCATTTCCTCCATCGCTTCATCGAGGAAGGCGCGCGCGCCGGCAGGCGTCAGCGGATGTTCGAGCTCGACCTGCGCGGCGGGGGCACTTTCCTCCTCCTGCAGGGCGAAGGCCGGGGCGGCGATGACGGTGCCGAGGGCGAGCACCGAGGCGCCGAGCTTAGCGATCGTTTTCATGGGGCATACTCTCCAAAGATACGGGGCCGCAGCGAGCGGCTTGCGGCCGCGGTTTTGCGCGCAGGGCGGGCGTTTGGTCAAGGGTGAAGGTCGGGCGGACTGCGTTGCAGTTTCCACACTCTGTTCGTCCTGAGCTTGTCGAAGGGCGGGATATTAACGACATCGCCTGTGGTCCGCCCTTCGACTACGCTCAGGACGAACGGAATCTCGCTATTCTAGCCCCCTCCCCAGCCACTCGGCGATCGCCTCGCCGAAGTCGGGCTTGACGATGCAGCTCATATGGCCGCCCGGCACCTCGACATGCGTCGCATCGGGCAGCAATGCGGCAAGCTCTTCGTGGCTGCCATTGTCCTCGTCCTCCTCGCCGGCGAGCACGAGCGTCGGGCACCGAATCGCGCGGATCGCCTCCTCGGGCGTATCGGTGAAGACCTTGAGGATCTGCAGCAACGCCTCGGGATCGCCGCCGGTGGTCTTGAGGAAGGCCTCGGCCATCCATTCGGGCGAGCCTTGCTCATGACTGCCGAGATTGGTCAGGATATTCCGGAAATGGTCGGCGCGCGATCCGAGCTCGACGAGCCCCGACAGTCCCATCCCCGATATGATCATCCGCTCGGGCCGCGCGCCCAGCGCGTGCATCCGCACCACCGTCCGCGCGCCGAGCGAATAGCCGCCGAGCGCATACTCGTTGAGCTCCAGATGCGCGACCAGCGCCAGCCCGTCGCGGGCGAGGATGTCGGGCGGATAGGCCTCCGGCTCGTGCGGCTTCGCGCTGTCTCCATGCGCACGCAGATCGGGCATGATCACGCGATAGCCCTGCTCGGCGATCCTTTCGGCGTGGCCGTAGCGGATCCAGTTGGTCCAGGCATCGGAGAAGAAGCCGTGCAGCAGCAGCACCGGCGCCCCCTCCCCCAGCTCGCGAAAGGCGAGGCGATAGCCGTCGTCGCTTTCGAAATAGCTCGGATCGGGAGCATTCTTCATGACAGCGCCTTTGCCAAATGGCCGTAGGCACTGCCAGCGAGCCGGCGCAACAGCCGCTTGTCGGCGGTCACCAGCTCCACGCCGCGCCGTTCCGCATCGGCCAGATAGATACAATCATAGACCGGGTGGTCGAGATCCCGCCCAATCTCGCTCGCTCTCGCGAGCAACAGGTCGAGAGGTGTCAGTTCGGAAAAAATTTCCGACAGCGTGGTCAGGCCGTTCCGCACCGAATCGGGCTGGAGATGCCCCAGACGCTCTCCTCGCCAAAGGCCATTCGCCACTTCGGCGAGAATCAGCGAGGGCGCGCACAATTCCTGATCGGTCAATGCGATCGCCGCATCGCTGTCCGCCTCGGGAAGATACCATTTCAGTGCAACGCTCGCATCGATCAGGATCAACGGCTATCCCGATCTTCGCGAATCCACTCCCAGCTCTCGCCCTCCATTTTCGAGATGTCGGCCGACGCCCTGCTGCGAGCGGCGATCTCCAGCGCGCGCGCCTTTTCGTCCGCCATGAGCTGTTTGCTCAGTTCCTCATGAAGTTCGGCCTGCAGCGAACGTCCATTGGCGGCCGCCCTTTTTTTCCAGGCTGCAACCACCTTATCGTCGAGTTTGCGGATCAGTATGTCGCCCATGCTTGTTTGATATCATAATGCTATCATTCGGGCAAGCGGCTTATTCCGGACGCCCGCCCGCTTTTTCCCAGCGCTCGAGCAGCGGCGCGTGTTCATCAGCGCGGTGGCGCGGCAGGTGGCTCGTGTCGAGCCACGCTTCGTGCATGCTTTCGACGCCGAAATGCGAGGTCGGCCGGAAGCCCGACGGATCGTCGAATGACCCGACTGTCAGATCGGCATTCTCGGAATCGGGATATTCGAAGCCAAGCGGGGTGCCGCAATGGGCGCAATAGGGCCGCCGCGCGATTTCCGAGCTGTGATACCAGTCGGGGTCCTGCGACCATTCGAGCGCGGATTTGGGCACATTCTTGAAGGCGATAGAAACGCCGCCCGTCGCCCGCTGACACATCCGGCAATGGCACAGATACGCCTCGTCGGTCTCGATCGCGACCGTGTAGCGGATCCGTCCGCACTGACAGCCGCCCCCCATCTTCCTGCTCACTGCGGCCTTCTCCCGAGTTCGAGGAAATCCATCCATTCGGCCGGATGATCGGGCTGGGTCTCGTAGCTGCGCGCATTCTCGGGAAGCGCGATCCAGGCTTGCTTCGATCGAGTCCACATGAAGGCGGCCGGCACCAGTCCGCTGCCGTCATCGAGCGTGCCCGCGCGGACGATCGCGAGATCGGGCAGCTGATCATTCTCCGAATAGAGGCCGGTCAGACATTCGGCGCAACAATGGATCGTCATCTCGGCACCGGTCGCCAACGTCCGGGCGCCCGTCACGCATTCGCCCTCGACCACGAACTTGCTGCGCCAGACCGGAAGCGTCAGCGCGAAGGTGCTGCCCGAGCGGGTCTGGCAGTCGGTGCAGAAACACGCATAGCAGGGCGGGTCCTCCTCCTCGATGCGATAGCGCACCGCGCCGCAGTAACAGCCGCCTTCAATACTCATCGCTCTTCAAGCCCCTTCTGTTGCATGCGCCAGAGCGCCAGATCGATGCGGTCCTGCCCGAAAAAAGGTTCGCCTTCAAACACCAGCGTCGGCACCCCCCAATGGCCGGCCTGTTCGAGCGCCTGCTGGTTGGCGGCGATTTCGGCGTCGAGGGCTTCCGGCTCGGCTTCGATCTCGGCGTCGAGTTCGGCGAGATCGAGCCCGGCGCGCGCCGCCGCGCCGGCCAGGTGATCGCCCTCGTGCCAATTCGCGGTGCCGCCCCAGATCAGCCGCGAGACCTCGTCGGCGAATTCCAGCCCCTTGCCGCGCCGCGAGGCCGCCTGGCCGAGCCGGGTCAGTCGATAGGCATAGGGCTGCTCGGCGGCGATCTTGCGGGTCGCCATGTCCTGGATGATCGGATCGGGCCGCGGCGGACCGAAGGGGATGCCGTGAAACTGCGCCAGACGGATCACATCGAGCATCGTATAGCGCAGCCAATTGGGGTGATTGCGTTCGAAGAAATCGGGCTGGCGCAGCGCCAGCGGATAGACCGGGCGAAGCGCGATATCGACGTCATATTGCTCGCCGATCGCCCGGTAACGCCGGGTCGCCAGATAGCTGTATGGGCTTCGGAAAGACCAATAGAGATCGGCCCGCATCCATCCTCCCCGTTGCAAGGCCGCAACGGATCGCACGATATGGGGATGGTAGCAATTGCCAAGACTCACCCGGACTCTTATTGCTCGATCGGACAGCCATTGGGGGAGCTGGCTATAAGTGGCTGATATGTCGCGCGAAGAAGTCCTGTCCACCGAGAAGGACCTGTCCGTCAAACCGGCGCGCATGCGGCGCATCCTGCGCGTCGCGCTGCTGTTGATCGTTCCCGCCATCGTCATCGCCGTCGGCGTCCGGATGTATCTCCAGTCGGGCCGTTACGCGGCCACCGACAATGCCTATGTGCAGCAGGATATCGTCCAGATCTCGCCCGATGTCGGCGGCCGCATCGTCGAGGTGCTGGTCGAGGAGAATGACCGGGTCGAGGCCGGCGACATCCTCTTCCGCATCGACCCCGAACCCTATCGCATCGCCGTCGGGCAGGCCGAAGCGGCGATCGCCGAAGCGCGGCTGATGCTCGATCGCGCCCAGACCTCGGTCTCGACCAGCGGCGTCGACATTTCGACGGCGCGCGCGAATGTCGAATATGCGCGGCGCAACCTCGCCCGCGAACAGGAACTGATGAATCGCGGCTTCAACACCCGGGCGCGGGTCGAAAGCTACCAGAACCAGCTCAACGACGCCCAGGCCCGGCTGAATGCCGCGCTCGCCGCCCAGCGCGACGCCCGCGCGGCGGCAGGCAACGGCGGATCGGCGGCCGGCTATCCGGCGATCGCCGCCGCCCGGGCGCGGCGCGACGAGGCGCAGTTCAACCTCGACCGCACGGTCGTTCGCGCGCCGACCGCGGGCACGATCAGCCAGTCCGAACGGCTCCAGGTCGGGCAGGTGGCGGCGCCGGGCCAGCCGATGGTCGCTCTGGTTACCGGCGAGGGCGCCTGGATAGAGGCCAATTTCAAGGAGACCGATCTCGATCGGATGCGGGTCGGCCAGCGGGCGCGGATCACCTTCGATGCCTATCCGGGCCTCGCCGTACGCGGCCGCGTCGAGAGCATCGGCGCCGGGACGGGATCGGAATTCTCGGTGCTGCCGGCGCAGAATGCGACCGGCAACTGGGTCAAGGTCACCCAACGGGTGCCGGTGCGGATCGCCATCGAGGGCAACCCGCCGCGCGCGATGATCGCCGGCCTCTCCGCCCATGTCAGCGTCGATATCCGCGATGATGAGGAGGAATGATGCGTTCGTGTTTTCCTGCGAAAGCAGGAATCCAGGGCGGCACGGGACAGCGCTTTCGGGTCGGGACTCCCGCTTTCGCGGGAGCACGAGCGCCATATAGTGG
>JAIVHR010000301.1 GCA_020200935.1 Sphingomonadales bacterium | reverse complement strand
CCGGTGAAGCAACTTATAGTCTGTCGAGATGTTCCGGGCAACAGGGCATTCATCGGCCGTTCAGCTTCCGGACGAGGCGCGCAGCAGATCGCGGATCTCGCTCAGAAGCTCGGTTTCGCTGGGGCCGGCGGGCACTTCATCTTCCTTCGCCGAGATTCGGTTCGCCGTGCGGACCAGCAGAAAGATGATGAACGCCAGAATGACGAAATTGACGAGCATGGTGACGAACTGGCCATAGCCGATCATCGCCACCCCGGCCTGCTTGAGCTCGGCATAATTGTCGAGCGACCCGGAATAGCGCTCGGGCACCGGACCCAATCGCACGAAATAGCTCGAAAAATCGACGCCGCCGAAGATCCAGCCGACGACCGGCATGATGATGTCGTCGGTCAACGAACCGGTGATCGTCGCGAAGACCGCGCCGATGATCACCGCGACGGCGAGATCGAACACGTTGCCCCGGGCGATGAATGTGCGGAATTCTGCGAACATGAATGTGGCCCTCCCTTGTCGCTCCGCAATTGCGATACCGCGGAGCAATGCTTCTACCAACCCTCTCCCCCTTGAACGGGGAGAGGGACATGACTTGGCGATTGCCGCTGTCATGCGCGCGGCGTATGTTCGGCTCCTGTGCCACCGGGAGGAAATCGCCATGCGCGTTTTGAGAATTGGAATTCTGCTGCCGGCTTTGCTGGCGCTCGCCGCCTGCGGCATCAATTCTGTGCCGCGTGCCGAGGAGACGGCGCAGGCGCGTTGGGCCGATGTCGAGGCGGCCTATCAGCGGCGCGCCGATCTGATCCCCAATCTCGAAGCGACGGTGCGCGGCTTCGCCGATCAGGAAAGCGAGGTGCTGACCCAGGTGACCGAGGCGCGGTCGCAGGCGACGCGGGTCAATCTCGACGCCGGCGACCTCACCGACCCGGCGGCGATGGAGCAATTCGCCGAAGCGCAGGGCGAATTGTCGGGCGCGCTGTCGCGGCTGCTCGTCACCTTCGAGGCCTATCCCGAGCTGCGCTCGTCGGAGCTGTTCCTCAATTTCCAGAGCCAGCTCGAAGGCACCGAGAACCGCATCAACATCGCGATCCGCGATTATAACGAGGCGGTGCGCGATTATAACACGCGGCTGCGCACCTTCCCCGAGGCGATCGGCGGCACGCTGCGCGGCTCGGAGGAGATGGAGCTCTACGAGGCGGTCAGCGAGGATGCCGAGATCGCGCCCGAGGTCGATTTCAGCCAGGACGGGTAGACGTTGGACCGTTCGCTCCTTTCCGGCCGGGACCGTCCCCCTCACTTTCGTCATGCCGGACTCGATCCGGCATCCAGAGCCGCGGAGGACATCGCCTGCCGCCCTGGACCTCGGATCAAGTCCGGTGTGACGATACGGAGTGCGATCGCGCTGACGCTGGTCTTCCGGTTTTGTCTCCTCGCCGCCCCGGTCCACGCGCAGCAATTCCCCGAACTCACCGGCCGGGTCGTCGACAATGCGAATTATCTCGGGCCCGAGGAAGAAGCGGCGCTCGAACAGCGGCTCGCCCAATTCGAGTCCGAGACCGGGAATCAATTCGTCGTCGTCACCTTGCCCGATCTCAAGGGCGGCGGGAATATCAGCTATCCCGAGGATGATTTCACCTATCGCCTCGGCCGCCATTGGGGGATCGGCGATGCCGAGCGCAATGACGGCGTCATCCTGCTCGCCGCCAACGAGGAGCGGCGGGTGCGGATCGAGGTCGGCTACGGACTCGAGCCGGTGCTGACCGACGCCTTGTCGGCGACGATCATCCGCAATGACATATTGCCGCGCTTTCGCGACGGCGACATGGGCGGCGGGCTGGTCGCCGGCGCCGATGCGGTCATGACCCAGCTCGGGCTGCCCGAGGGCGAAGCGCTGGCGCGGCAGGACGAGCTGCTGCGCAGCGAGCTGCGATCCGCTCCCGAGGACGAGGC
>JAIVHR010000014.1 GCA_020200935.1 Sphingomonadales bacterium | reverse complement strand
TCAGCACGAGGATCGCGAAGAGAATCTTGGCGATGCCGAGCGGCGTCGGGACGACCCGGCCGAGATCGTAGCCGGCATCGGCCAGCGCCGCCTCGAAACCCGCACCGTCGAGCGCATCGACAGGCGTACCGCCGACCGTCACCGCGACTCCCTCGACGACATCGTTTTCGACCTTCGAATAGGGCAGCTGGCGCGTCGAGAGCGCGTCGAGCACCTTGCCGCATTCGCTCTGCTGCAGGTCGGCGAAGGGATTGAAGCCGCAATCGACCCCCGGCCCGGCGGCGACGACGATCGGCGCGCGCTCCGAGGCCGCGTCGATCCCGGGATTGGCGGCCGAGCCCATCAGCCAGAAGATCGGGAAGAGCAGAATCAGCGTCAGCAGGTTGCCGATGACGATCGGCTTCTTGCGTCCGACCCTGTCCGACAGCCAGCCAATCAGCACATACCAGCCGAGGCCGAATAATGCGCCGATACCGACGATAATCTGCGCCGCCACCGGCTCGACGCGCATCGCGCCCTGCAGGAAGAACAGCCCCGAGAACATCGCAGTGTACCAGATGACGGTGAGCCCGGCCGTCACGCCGAACAATGCAACGAAGATGCGCCGCTTGTTGCCCGGATAGGTGAAGCTCTCCTTGAAGGGATTGGCGGCGATCGTGCCCTCGGACTTCATCTTCTTGAAGACCGGGCTCTCTTTGAGCTTCAGCCGCATCCAGAGCGACACGACGAGCAGCAGCAGCGAGAAAAGGAAGGGGAAACGCCACCACCAGGCGAGCCAGGCCTCCTCGCCGACCAGTGCCTGCGTCGTCAGCACGACAACGATCGAGAGCACGAAGCCGCCGGCGACGCTCGCCTGGATGAAGCTGGTGTAGAATCCGCGCTTTTCCTCGGGCGCATGTTCGGCGACATAGATCGCCGCCCCGCCATACTCGCCGCCCAGCGCGAGCCCCTGGAGTATCCTGAGCAGGATCAGGATCACCGGCGCGGCAAGGCCTATGTTGGCCGCCGACGGCAGGAAGCCGATCGCCGCGGTCGCCAGCCCCATCAAGGTGATGGTGACGAGGAAGGTGTATTTGCGCCCAAGCCGGTCGCCGAGAAAGCCGAACAGGATCGCGCCCAGCGGCCGGAATCCGAAGCCGACCGCAAAGCCGGCGAGCGCCAGCAGCAGCCTGAGCGTCTCGTTTTCGGACGGGAAGAAGGTCGCGCCGATGATCGCGGCCAGCGTCCCGTAGATGAAAAAATCATACCATTCGAAGACCGTGCCGACCGAGGAAGCCGCGATGACGAGGCGGATTTCCTTCTTGGTCGGCTGGTATTCCTCGGCTGCGACAGCGCTGCTCGCCATGCCCCCTCCCCTGTTTCTCGTTCGAGGCGGTTTTGCGAAAAAGCGGCGCGCTAAGCAATCCTTCCCGGAACGGGGAAAGTTTATTCGTCGAGCGCGGCCTTCGCCTTCTCCCAGTCGCGCCCGTCGAAAGGCACGATGTCGACATCGAGCGCCTCCGCATCATCGAGCGCACGCAGGTTCACGCTCCAGCAATCGGGGTGCGAGCGGGGCTGGTAGAAGCTCTTGACGCCGCAAATGCCGCAAAAGAGATGCTCGGCCAGGCCCGACCCGAAACGGTAGGAGACCAACGCGTCGCGGCCGGTCAGGAGATCGAAATCGTCATGCGGGACGAAGAGATGCAGGAAGCCCGTCTTGCTGCAGATCGAGCAATTGCAATCGAGCACCTGGGGCCGCGCCGCGCGCACCACCGCCTCGAAGCGCACCGCGCCGCAATGGCAGCCACCGGTGACCTCCATATGCATCTCCCCCAAACCTTCTCCCCAGGGGAGAAGGATTACGCAGTCTTGGCGACGAAGGAGCCCAGACGGAGTTGGATGAGGGGTTCCGCACTCTCGAGATGTCCGAACCCCTCACCCAGCTCGCTCTAAGTTCACTTCGTTCACTAAGAGCTCAACATCCCTCTCCCCCTGGGAGAGGGTTTAGGCTCCTCGACCTCCAAACAACTGATCGACGATATATTCGGCCGCTTCCTCGGCCGTCATCTCGACCGTGTTAACGCGGATCTCGGCATTTTGGGGCGTCTCGTAAGGGCTGTCGATACCGGTGAAGTTCTTGAGCTCGCCGGCCCGCGCCTTCTTGTAGAGGCCCTTGATGTCGCGCGCCTCGGCGACGTCGAGCGGAGTATCGACGAACACCTCGATGAATTCGCCCTCGGGAATCATCTTGCGGATCATCTGCCGTTCGGCGCGGAAGGGCGAGATGAAGGCGGTCAGCACGATCAGCCCGGCATCGGTCATCAGCCGGGCGACCTCGCCGACGCGGCGGATATTCTCCACCCGGTCGGCATCGGTGAATCCCAAGTCGCGGTTGAGGCCGTGGCGGACATTGTCGCCATCGAGGAGGAAGCTGTGCTTGCCCATCGCATGCAGCTTCTTTTCGACGAGGTTGGCGATCGTCGACTTGCCCGAACCCGACAGCCCGGTGAACCAGAGCAGCTTGGCCTTCTGGTTCTTTTGCGCGGCATGCGCCTCGCGGGTGATGTCGATCGCCTGCCAGTGGATATTCTGCGAGCGGCGCAGCGCGAAATGGATCATCCCCGCGCCGACCGTCGCGTTGGTCATCCGGTCGATCAGGATGAAGCCGCCGAGATCGGGATTCTCGTCGTACGGCGCAAAGGGCACCGGCTTGTCGATCGAGATATTGCAGACCGCGATACCGTTGAGTTCGAGCGTTTTGCCCGGCGCTTTCTCCATCGTGTTGACGTCGATCTGGTACTTCTCGTCGGTGATCGTCGCGGTCGCCAGATTGGTCGCGGTCTTGAGGATATAGGGGCGGCCCGGAAGCATCGCATGCTCGTCCATCCAGACGATGGTGGCCTCGAACTGGTCGGCGACTTCGGGCGGGGCATCGGCGGCGGCGATCACGTCGCCGCGCGAGCAATCGATCTCGTCCTCGAAGGTCAGCGTCACCGATTGGCCGGCCACCGCCTCGTCGAGATCGCCGCGCATGGTGACGATCCGCTCGACCGTCGACAGCTTGCCGGACGGAGCGACGCGCACCTTGTCGCCCGGCGCGATCCGGCCGCCGGCGATGGTTCCCGAGAACCCGCGAAAATCGAGATTGGGCCGATTGACCCACTGAACCGGCATCCGGAAGGGCTGCTCGCGCAGCCGATCGTAATCGACGCCGACGGTTTCGAGATGGTCGAGCAGCGCCGGCCCGTCATACCAGGGGGTCGCATCGCTCCTGCTCGCGATATTGTCGCCCTTTAGCCCCGACAGCGGAATGGCGAGGAAATCCTCGATGCCGATCTCGGCGGCGAAATCGCGATAGTCGGAGACGATGTCGTCGAAAACGCCCTCATCGTAATCGACGAGGTCCATCTTGTTGACCGCCAGCACGATGTTCCGAATGCCGATCAGATGGGCGAGATAGCTGTGGCGGCGGGTCTGGGTCAGCACGCCCTTGCGCGCATCGATCAGGATCACCGCGAGATCGGCGGTCGAGGCGCCGGTCACCATGTTGCGCGTATATTGCTCGTGCCCCGGCGTGTCGGCGACGATGAATTTGCGCTTTTCGGTGGCGAAGAAGCGATAGGCGACGTCGATCGTGATTCCCTGTTCGCGCTCGGCGGCGAGGCCGTCCACGAGCAGCGCAAAATCGATCTCCTCGCCTTGGGTGCCGACCTTCTTGCTGTCGGCTTCGAGGCTCGCCAGCTGATCCTCGAAAATCATCTTCGAATCGTAAAGCAGCCGGCCGATCAGCGTCGATTTGCCGTCATCGACCGATCCGCAGGTGATGAAGCGCAGCAGCGACTTGTGCTGATGCTGATCGAGATAGGCGTCGATATCCTCGGCGATGAGGTCGTCGGGTTTGTAGGCGATGTCGTTCATGTCAAATCGTCATTCCGGCGAAAGCCGGAATCTCCGGCGGCAAGGTTCCACATAACTGCACGAGACCCCGGCCTGCGCCGGGGTTGACGCTTCGGAAAGCTTCGCATTCCGTTGCGCGTCAAAAATACCCCTCCTGCTTCTTCTTCTCCATGCTCGCCGCCTGGTCGTGGTCGATCACCCGACCCTGACGCTCGCTGGTCGTGGTCAGCAGCATCTCCTGGATGATCTCGGGCAAGGTCGCCGCCTCGCTCTCGACCGCGCCGGTCAGCGGATAGCAGCCGAGCGTGCGGAAGCGGATCGAGCGTTCGACGACCTCCTCGCCCTCCTCGAAGCGGAAACGATCATCATCGACCATCAGGATCATCCCGTCGCGCTCGACGGTCGGCCGCTTGGCCGAATAATAGAGCGGCACGATCTCGATATTCTCGAGATGGATATACTGCCAGATATCGAGCTCGGTCCAGTTGGAGAGCGGGAAGACCCGCATGCTCTCGCCCTTTGCTTTGCGCGCATTATAGAGCTTCCAGAGCTCGGGCCGCTGGCTCTTCGGATCCCAGCGATGATTGGCGGTGCGGAAGCTGAAGACGCGCTCCTTGGCCCGGCTCTTCTCCTCGTCGCGCCGCGCGCCGCCGAAGGCCGCGTCGAAGCCATGCTCGGTCAGCGCCTGCTTGAGCCCTTCCGTCTTCCACATGTCGGTATGCAGCGAGCCATGGTCGAACGGGTTGATGCCCTTCTCCCTGGCCTCGGGATTCTGATGCACGATCAGCTCCATCCCGGCTTCGCGCGCCGCGCGGTCGCGCAGCTCGTACATTGCCCGGAATTTCCACGTCGTGTCGACATGCATCAGCGGGAACGGCGGCGGGCTCGGATGGAAGGCCATCTTCGCCAGATGCAGCATCACGGCCGAATCCTTGCCGACACTGTAGAGCATCACCGGCCTTTCGGCCTCGGCGACGACTTCGCGCATGATATGAATGCTTTCGGCCTCTAGACGCTCCAGATGCGTCAGCCGCTCGGGCGAAAGCTTCGCCTCGGAATTCATGTGATTACCGTCCTCGAATCTGGGGTTTGGCGGGCATGTAACGTGCTGCGCTGCAAAATGCGAGCACCAGCCGTCGATTCATTGATTCCGCGCTGCCTCCGCACATCCGAAACGGCGGCCGTTAGCCGCCGGCCGCATCACCCGAACCCGATTGGTCCCAGCCGCAATATTCGGAGCTCAAATCCCAGCTGTCGAGCGGTGCCCCAATATAATCGAGCATCTGCAGCGCGTCGTCGGCGACCAGATCGATAAAATAGCGCCGATCCTCGAGCGTCGTCAGCGGTATTCCGGGTCTGTCCGGCTTCGCGCCCGAAGCGTTGATATGCAGAAACTTGGGTGAGCCGCTCGGATCGATGCCGAGGAATCGGCAAAGCCGCTCGATCTGCCCGGCCTGATCCGTCACCAGCCTTTCCAGCTGCAGCACGAGAATCTGTCGGTCGGCGAAACAATGCCGATACAGGCTGATCTGCTTCCAGAAGAGCGAACGGTGCAGCAAGCCCTTGGCCCACTCGTCCAGGCTTTCGCGAAAGCCGATCGGCCCGAATTTCTGCG
Organism: Sphingomonadales bacterium; assembly: GCA_020200935.1. GTDB lineage: Bacteria > Pseudomonadota > Alphaproteobacteria > Sphingomonadales > Sphingomonadaceae > Parasphingopyxis. The sequence goes on along the minus strand of JAIVHR010000014.1, from coordinate 5,011 downwards.
CCTTCATCCGCCAGTTCGACAGCACGCAATCGATCGGGTTGCGGACGATGTAGACGATCCGCGCCTCGGGATAGGCCGCGGCGATGCGTCGTGGCACGGCCGGCAGTTTCGGGCTGTTCGAATAGGAGGGCGAAAAATCGCCGCGCAGCTGATCGGCGGGTGCCGGGTCATAGAGCGAGCGATACCAGTCCCAACCCTTCTTGCCCGGCGCGTTGAAGAAGCGCGGCTCCTTTACCGGGCATCGGTAAATGGCTGGATGGTTGAGCAGCAGGCTGAACAGGCTCGTCGTCCCGCAACGCGCCGCGCCGATGACGAAAAAGTCGAGGCGGGGACGGTTGGCCGGCGGGGCGGGATCGTTGGTCGACAAGCGCCCGACCTATTCGACCGTGACGCTCTTCGCCAGATTGCGCGGCTGATCGACGTCGGTGCCCTTGGCGACGGCGACGTGATAGGCGAGCAGCTGGATCGGGATCGCATAGACGAGTGGCGCGATCAGCGGGTGGACCTTGGGCATCTCGATCGTCGCGATCGTCCCCTCGCCCGCCTTGGCGATCCCCTCGGCATCGGAAATCAGTACCACCTGGGCGCCGCGCGCCTGGGCTTCCTGCATGTTCGAGACGGTCTTTTCGAACAGCGGACCCGAGGGGGCGATGACGATCAGCGGCACGCTATCGTCGATCAGCGCGATCGGCCCGTGCTTCATCTCACCGCTGGCATAGCCTTCGGCATGGATATAGCTGATTTCCTTGAGTTTCAGCGCACCTTCGAGCGCCATCGGATAATCCGGGCCACGGCCGAGATAGAGCACGTCGCGCGCCTCGGCGATGGTGTGCGCCATCGCCGCGATATCCTCGTCATGGTTGAGCGCGGCGTTCATCGCCTGCGGCACCGCGGCGAGATGGCGGGCGATCTCGCGCTCCTCCTCTTCGGGCATCCGGCCGTGGGCGCGGGCGATGTTGACCGCGAGCGCCGCCATCACCGCGAGCTGGCAGGTGAAGGCCTTGGTCGAGGCGACGCCGATCTCCGGCCCGGCATGGGTCGGCAGCATCAGATCGACCTCGCGCGCCATCGAGCTGGTCGGCACGTTGATGATGCCGGCCGTCCTGAGCCCCGCCGCCTTGCAATGTTTGAGCGCGGCGAGCGTGTCGGCGGTCTCGCCCGATTGCGAGATGACGATCGCCAACTGATCCTCGGTCAGGATCGGGTCGCGATAGCGGAACTCGCTCGCGAAATCGACCTCGACCGGGACCCGGGCGAATTTCTCGATCCAGTATTTGCCGATCATCGCGACATAGAATGCGGTGCCGCAGGCGACGATCGATATCCGGCTGAAATCGCCGAGGTCGAATTCGGGGTTGGGAATCGCGATGCTTCCCTCGAGCGGCCTGAGATAGCTCGACAGCGTCTGCGCGACGACGACCGGCTGCTCGAAGATTTCCTTCTGCATGAAATGCCGGTGATTGCCCTTTTCGATCATCGCCGCCGAGGCACCCGATTCCTTGATCGGGCGGGCGACCAGCTCGTCGTCTACATCGTAGATCAACACATCCTTGCGGGTGACGACCGCCATGTCACCCTCCTCGAGATAGCTGATCTTCTGGGTGAAGGGGGCAAGCCCGATCGCATCCGAACCGAGATAGCCCTCGCCCTCCCCATGGCCGACGACGAGCGGCGAACCCAGCCGCGCGCCGATCAACAGGTCGGGATCGGACTTGAAGAGGATTGCCAGCGAAAAGGCGCCGCGCAGCCGGTCGAGGGTCTTGCGGACCGCGATCCGCGGTTCCTCGCCGGCTTCGATATGTTCGCTGATCAGATGGGCGATGACCTCGGTATCGGTCTCGCTTTCGAAAGTCCGTCCGCGCTCGATGAGCTCGTCGCGCAGTTCCTTGAAATTCTCGATGATGCCGTTGTGGACCAGCGCCAGCGCGTCGGTGGCATGCGGGTGGGCATTGCCCGCCGAGTCATAGCCCCGATATTCGAGCCGCCTGAGACCGTCGATCAGCCGCGAAGCGACGTCGTTATGGCCGAGAATGCCGATAATGCCGCACATGGTCCACACCCGTTCGGGCCGAGCCTGTCGAAGCCCTGCCCTTCCTCTTGAAGCAAAATACAGCCCCTCGACAAGCTCAGGGCGACCGGGTGGTTCATAGTCTCAATTGCATGAGCTTCAAGTAAACAGGCGGATCGCAGTGTCGACGGGAGTTCACTAGGTTCGGTTGCCCAGATCCTCCTGGCAGGGTGGGCGCGGCCCCGGACCACGGCATGTAATCAAAGCAAGAAGTTGGCAATGATGGGTCCCCTCCCGCTTGCGGAAGGGGCTAGGGGTGGGCGAGTCTTTCCAGAACCGTTTGCGGACCGTCACGCAGATCGCCGTCCGCCTCGTGACAGCCCCCGCCGGCTGACGCATAAATGCCGCGACTATCGAAAGGGCGCTCATGACATATCGGCCAATCCTGTCGCTTGCGGCACTTCTCGCAGGGCCCGCGTTCGCTCAGTCCGACATCCGCTCTGCCCCTCCCCCCGGCGAAGCGACGCAGGCAACGCGCACGGCCAACGCGGCAGTCGCCGATCGGCTGCCGCTCTCCGACCCATCCGATCTTGCGGATGCGACGCGCGGGCGGATCGCTCAGATCGAGGGTGGCGAGATCCGCGATGCCGAGGGCAATCTCGTCTGGTCGAGCGCGGCGCTCGATTTTCTGCAACAGCCTGCGCCCGCCACCGCCAATCCCTCGCTCTGGCGACAGTCGCGGCTCGCCGCCGAGCACGGGCTGTTCGAGGTCGTCGACGGCATCTGGCAGGTGCGCGGCTACGATCTTTCGGTGATGACGGTGATCCGCGGCGAGAGCGGCTGGATCGTCATCGATCCGCTGACCACGGTCGAGGCCGCGCGGGCGGCGCTGGCGCTGGTCAACGATACGCTGGGCGCACGGCCGGTCAGCGCGCTGATCTACACCCACAGCCATGCCGATCATTTCGGCGGCGCGCGCGGCATCGTCGAGGAGGAGGAGATCGCCGCGCGCGATATCCCGGTGCTCGCGCCGATCGGCTTCGCCGAGGCCGCGGTCGCCGAGAATCTGCTCGCCGGGACGCATATGAGCCGCCGCGCGACGCTGATGTTCGGCCGCATCATCCCGCCCGGCCCGGCGAGCCATATCGGCTCCGGGCTCGGCCCGGGGCTCGCCGGCGGTTCGGTCAGTCTGGTGCTGCCGACCGAGGAGATCGAGGGGCGCGGCGAGCGGCGGCTGGTCGACGGCGTGGCGTTCGAATTCGTCGATGCGGCAGGGACCGAGGCGCCGGCCGAACTTATGTTCTACCTTCCCGATTCTCGCGCGCTCCACACCGCCGAGGTCGCCACCACGACCTTCCATAATGTGCTCACGATGCGCGGCGCAGAGGTGCGCGACGCGCTCGCCTGGTCGCGCGCCATCGACGATGTGCTCCAGCGCTATGGCGGCGAGGCCGAGGTGATGCTCGCCTCGCATCACTGGCCGACATGGGGCAATGCGGAGCTCCGCGCCCAGCTCGCCCGCCAGCGCGACGTTTATCGCTATGTCCACGATCAGGTGCTGCGGCGGGCCAACAGCGGCGCGACGATGGTCGAGGCGGCCGAGGCGATCGGGGAGCCCGGTTTCATGTCGGAAGCCTTCGACGCGCGCGGCTATTACGGATCGCTCAATCACAATGCCAAGGCCGTCTATCAGCAATATTTCGGCTGGTGGGGCGGCGTGATGGCCGATTTTCACCGCTTGCCGCATGAGCAGAGCGCGGCGCGCTATGTCGAGGCGATGGGCGGCGCCGAGGCGGTGGTGGCGCGCGGCATCGAAGCCTATGATGCGGGCGACTATCGCTGGGCGGCGGAGTTGCTCAACCACGCCGTCTTCGCGGATCACGAGAACGAACAGGCGCGGAGCTGGCTCGCCGCCGCCTATGAGCAGATGGGATTCCAGGCCGAGAGCGGCGCCTGGCGCAGCTATTATCTCGGTGCGGCGCAGGAATTGCGCGGCGGTCCGCCGAGCGCAGAGCCGCCTGCCCTCGGCAATGCCGACTTCCTGCGCGCCGTGCCGACGATCCAGCTATTCGACATGCTGGCCAGCCGCTACGCCCCCGAAAGGCTGACCCGCGATCCCTTCGCGCTGCAATTCGCCTTTACCGACACCGGCGAGACGGTGGCGCTCGAGATCGGCGAGGCCGTGATGGTTCCCCGCCTAGCCGAAGCCGAGGACCCGGCCGCCACCCTGACCCTGAGCCGCGCCAACTTCGAAGCGCTGTTGCTGCGAACACGGCCGCCGATGCAAATGATGCAGGCCGGCGAACTACGGATAGAAGGCGACCCGACCGCGCTGCTCGCGCTGTTTCAATTGCTCGAACAACCGAATTTCTGGTTCGCGACGCAGGTGCCGTAACATTTTACATATCCAATAATTCGTCACCCCGGACTTGATCCGGGGTCCAGAGCAGCGGGCGACGTACCTGCGGCACGGGATGCCGGATCAAGTCCGGCATGACGCAAAAACACACGATCCAAGGGAGGGTTTCAGCCCTTCTCCGTCTTCCGCTTGGTCATTATCTCGCGAAAGCGCTTGGCCCAGCCCGGTTTCGCGCTCTGTTCGCCGCGACCCAACGCCAGCGCATCTTCCTCGACATCCTGCGTCACCACCGATCCCGCTCCCACGATCGCGCCCTTGCCGACGGTCACCGGCGCCACCAGCGCGGTGTTCGAGCCGATGAAGGCGCCTTCGCCGATATGCGTCTCGTATTTGAAATAGCCGTCATAATTGCAGGTGATCGTGCCGGCGCCGATATTGGCCCCGGCGCCGATTGTCGCATCGCCGAGATAACTCAAGTGGTTGGCCTTGGCGCCGCGGCCCAGCACCGCCTGCTTCATCTCGACGAAATTGCCGACCTTGGCGCCCTCCTCCATCACCGCACCGGGGCGCAGCCGGGCGAAGGGACCGACGGTGCAGCCCGGCCCGACTCGCGCCCCCTCGATATGGCTGAAAGCGTGGATCAC
>JAIVHR010000177.1 GCA_020200935.1 Sphingomonadales bacterium | reverse complement strand
CTCGAAGGCGGCAGGTCGGAGCTCTACAGCACGAGCCTCGCCGCGCTCGAGCGGACGCTGCCCGAAACCTTTATCCGCATTCATCGCTCGCACATCGTCAATACGGCCTTCGTCAGCGCGCTCGACCGCGATTCGGCCGGTACCGGGACCTTGCGGCTCGCCGACGGAGACGAGGTGCCGGTCAGCCGCCGCGTCATGCCGTCGGTGCGCGCGGCCCTGTCGAGCGAAGGGTGACGGGTCAGGCGGCCGAAGAAACGGCGTCGCCGGTCAGGCGGATGAAATTCGCCAGCAGCCGATGACCATGTTCCGAGGCGATGCTCTCGGGGTGGAACTGGACGCCGTGGATCGGCAGTTCGGGATGGCGCAGCCCCATGATCGTGCCGTCTTCCGCCGTGGCGTTGACGATCAGACCCGCCGGCTTTGCGGCAACGGTAAGCGAATTATACCGGGTGGCGCCGAAGGGGGAGGGGAGGCCGGCGAAGATTCCGCTCCCGTTATGCGCGACCTTGATGATCTTCCCATGCACCGGCGCGCAGCGCTCGATCGCCGCGCCGAAATGCATCCCGATCGCCTGGTGGCCGAGGCACACGCCGAGCAGCGGCCTTTCGGCGGCGACGCAAGCGGCGACCAGATCGAGGCTGATTCCGGCCGCTTCGGGCCTGCCCGGCCCGGGCGAGATCACGAAACCCTCGGCGCCGGTCGCGATCGCATCGGCCGCCGACAGCTCGTCGTTGCGCGCGACGCGGACCTCGGCCCCCAGCTGCCGCAGATAATGCACCAGGTTCCAGGTGAAGCTGTCATAATTGTCGAGCAGGAAGATCACCCGCTCCTGCTACGCCATCGCGCCGAGTGCGCCAACGCCGTCCTTGGCAGAAAAAGCCCGGCCGCTTGCCGAATCGCGCTGTTGCAAGCTAGTAAGACACTCGATCCGCTATTCCGACTTTCATCAGCCGCATTCCGATTCGCATCAAGCTGGAGTTTCGCATGACATCGCGTTCCCTGATCTACGCCGCCGCCTCCATCTTCGCCCTCGCCGCCGCCGCGCCCGCGCTCGCCGATCATCACGCCGATCATCAGGAGGGCGAGGCCGAAGCCGCGCAGACGGCCATGAACAGCGCCGAGATCGGCCCCTGGGGCATCGATCTCGACGCCCGCGATACGAGCGTCGATCCCGGCGACGATTTCTACCGCTATGCCGGCGGCACCTGGATCGCCAATACCGAGCTGCCGGCCGACCGTTCGCGCTACGGCTCATTCGATATCCTGCGCGAGCGTTCCGAGGAGCAGGTGCGGGCGATCCTAGAGGATCTCGCCGCCGATCCCGATCAGGCGGGCGGCAATACCGCGCTGGTCGGCAATTTCTACGGCGCCTGGATGGACGCCGATGCGATCGAGGCGCGGGGCACCGAGCCGCTTGAGCCCTATCTCGCCCGTATCGAGGCGATCGGGAATGTCGAGGATCTGCTCGATGTGATGGGATCCGTGGGCTATACGGCGCCGGTCGGCGTCGGCATCATTCCCAACCCGTCGGACCCGACCCGCTATGTTGCCTTTGCCGGCCAGGCCGGGCTCGGCATGCCCAACCGCGACTATTATCTCGACGAGGGCGAGGAATATGACCGGTTCCGCGCCTCCTATCGCGATTACGTCGCCCGGCTGTTCGGTCTCGCCGGGATCGAGGGCGGCGAGGACAAGGCCGACCGGATCCTCGCGCTCGAGACGCAGATCGCCGAGGCCCACTGGACGCCCGAACGCAGCCGCGACCTGACCCAGATAATCAACCCGATGAATCGCGAGCAGTTGATGGAGCTGTCGCCCGAATTCCAGTGGAGCCGCTGGCTCGAAACCCAGGGGCTCGGCGAGGTCGAGACGATCGTCGCCGCCCAGACGACGGCGATCGACGCCGCCGGCGAGATGCTCGAAAGCGTGCCGCTCGAGACCTGGAAGGACTATCTGACCTTCCATTTCATCAACGACAACGCCGCCTATCTGCCGGCCGCCTTCGACGAGGCGAATTTCGACTTTTTCGGCCGCACGCTGCGCGATACGCCCGAGCAGCGCGAGCGCTGGAAGCGGGGCGTGGCGCTGGTCGACAACAATATCGGCGAGGCGATCGGCCAGATCTATGTCGAGCGCCACTATCCCGAAGAATCGCAGCGCCAGATGACCGAGCTGATCGCCAATCTGCGCGCCGCGCTGCGCGAGCGGATCGAGGCCAGCGCCTGGATGGATGCGGAAACCCAGGCCGAGGCGCTCGCCAAGCTCGACGCCTTCGATCCACGCATCGGCCACCCGGAACAATGGATCGACTATTCGAGCCTCGAAGCCGATCGCGGTGACCTGCTCGACAATGTCCAACGCGCCCAGCGGTTCCAGTGGGAACTGCAGCTTTCGCGGCTTCCCGACCCGGTCGATCGCGGCTTGTGGAACATGAATCCCCAAACCGTGAACGCATCCTACAATCCGCTGCTCAACCAGATCACCTTCCCGGCGGCGATCCTGCAGCCGCCCTTCTTCGATCCCTATGCCGATCCGGCCGTCAATTACGGCGCGATCGGCGCGGTGATCGGTCACGAAATCGGCCATGGATTCGACGATCAGGGCCGCCGCTTCGACGGTTCAGGGGTGTTCCGCGATTGGTGGACCGAAGAGTCCGCCGCCCAGTTCGAAGCGCGGGCCGAGCGCTTCGGCGAGCAATATGCCGCCTTCGAGCCGGTGCCCGGCGTGAACATCAATCCGGGGCTGACGATGGGCGAGAATATCGGCGATCTCGGCGGACTCGAAATGGCCTATGCCGCCTATCAGCGCTATGTCGACGAGCATGGCGAACCGCCGGTCATCGACGGGCTGACCGGCGATCAGCGCTTCTTCCTGAGTTGGGCGCAGGTCTGGCGCGGACTGATCCGGGAAAATGCGTTGCGCGAGCGCTTGCTGACCGATCCGCACAGCCCCGCCGAATATCGCGTCAACGGCGTCGTGCCCAACATCGCCGCCTGGTACGAAGCCTTCAACGTCACGCCCGAGGACGACATGTACATCCCGCCCGAAGACCGGGTCACCATCTGGTAATAAGCGCATGACCGAACCGATCGTCACCGACATTCCCCATCAGCTCGGCCGCGAGGAAGCCCGCCGCCGGCTCGATGAGGGTGTCGGCGATATCGCCGATTTGGTGCCGGGCGGCATGGTGAAGGATCGGCGCTGGGAGGGCGATACGCTCTATTTCGTCGTCGGCGCGCTGGGCCAGACGCTCGATTGCCGGCTCGAAGTGAAGGACGAGGTGGTCATCGCGACGATGACGCTGCCCGCCTTCCTCGCACCGTTCGCCGGCAAGATCCGCAAGCAGCTCCAGAAGCAGGGGCCGAAGCTGCTCGAGAAGAGATAGCGGGTCGCCCTCAACGCGTTTTGTCGAGGGAAATATTGGCCACTTCCGCCCTTGTTCGTTGACCGCTTGGCCGTCTGCCCTGCGCACCAAACCGGAGCGATCGTGAGGCTGACTCTCAACGCTCGCAACCACAGTTGTGATGTCGCTATTGCGGACATTGCCTGGTTCACGTGTCAATGATGTTGGATGCGATGCATAGATCGGAAAGGTTTTCAGCTGCATGTAAGTGCAATATATTGCGCTGAAGCTTTCGGCGGAGGGGATGGTCTTGAAAATATTGGAGGGAATCAGCCGGCTATGGAAGGCAGCTTTTTTTGTCGCATTCATAACTGTGCCCAGCGGAGCAATGGCAACGGGTCCATGCGATATACTAAAGCTGATCTCAGGCTATCGGCTGGATTTCCAATCAATCGCGACATCTGCGGATCGGATGGCGGGATGCGCGCGCCAACCCAGCGAATCTGCGCACTTCCTCAGTTGGCGCTGTGATGAGGAGACGGATCCCAGCACAATCTATTTGATAAGCGAAGAGGGAGCCAATCCGACCTTGGTGTGGCGTACCTTTGACAACGCAGTGCAATTCCCGCTTACGTCCTGCGCCACTGGCGACGCGTACTCGCGACGCCCGTCTATCGACAGATCTTTCGTTCCGGAAAGCATAGCACGACGATTTAGTGTCCGCGTGCCTAGGGCTTCAGCGCGTGCGTTTGTGCTTGGCGCTGAACCGTTTCACGTTAGCCTGCTTGTGGTCACCTCCAGTTATTCGGCGGAAGGCACTCTTCAAGACATTGAACGTTTAGTGTTTGGCATAGAGCCGGAATATCTCGCTAATACTGAAGTTGAAGTATCGGGGGTGAACCTTATATCTTATCCACTAAATCAAATAATAGAATCGCTTCTCTCGCGCAATAGTATCATACTCAGTTCCAGCAATGAAGGAGACTTTATTTCAGAATATCGCATGAGCCCTCCGATTGGTTTGCCGGGTGTTAGCGAACTCCGGTTAATGGGTGCCGTCGCTCATGCGATGGTCGTCGAATATACTATACCCAATATATCAGATTATGAGAGATATATTGAATTGTTAGATGTGGATTATGGTTTATCTGCCCGCCGTACGGATGGTGATTGCACTACTCGAGTGTGGTCTTCCGGTGACGTGCATATTTTGGGAAGGTATTGTTCTAATGCGGGTTCGACTATAAGATTCACGAATCTTCCAGCTTTGCGACAAATTGGCGAGTATTTCGATTATATCGAAGAACAGAGCGATTCGCCTTCCGAGCAAGATCCACCCATCGATCGCGACAACCTCTGAAGAAACGGTTTGTTATTGCAGGTCGATCGACACCTTCGGTCCAAATGTCCGATCACATGCCGAAGCGCTAGCGCGCGCGCCCGGTCAACCGGTCGGCGAGCGCCTGCATCGCCTCTTCGTCGCGTTCGACCGGATAATCGGCCATCACCGCATTCAGGAACTGCTCGGCATATTCGTTCGACAGCACCTGGCCGAACTGGCGCTGGCTGGCGGCGAGGATTTCGGTGGTCATCTGATCGGTGTCGGTCTCGATATTTTCGAGCACGACGACGAACCATCCCTGGTCGGCGGGCAGGCGGACGAGCTTGGCGGTATTCTCGGCCATCCGGAACATCAGCTGGAGCGGCGCCGGAACGGTTTCGAGCTGCGACATGGCGCGGCGCGTGGTCGCGGCCTGCTGCGGCGGAGGCAGATCGACATCGGCGGCGGCCATCGCCTCGGAGACGCTGGCGCCGTTATTGATCCGCTCGGCGATGCCGGCGGCGACCTGGCGCGCCCGGCGCGAGGCCCGATCGACGATATAGTCGCGGGCGACGAGCTGGCGGATCGAGGCCAGCGGCTGCGGCGCGCTGCGCGCAACCTCGGTCACATCGACCAGCGCATAACGCTGCTCGGCCTCGATCGGCACGAGCAGCGGGTCTTCCTCGATATCCATCGTGAAAGCGGCCTCGAGGACCGGCGGCAATTCGGGCGGCGGCGAATTGCGCTCCGCCTTGCACCTCCCGGTAGAAAGCCTGCGCCTGCTCTTCGTTGGGCAGCACGATCTGGCGCAGCTGGCGCGCCTCGCTGCCGCCATATGTGACCTGGTTTTCCTCGTAATAGGCGCGGATCTGTTCGTCGGTCGGCGCGGGGATGTTGAGCTGGTCGCGGGTGAAGACGGCATAGCGCACCGCCCGGCGTTCGGGCAGCGTATAGCGATCGAGATTGTCCTGGTAGAATTGATTGATCTGGGCGGTGGTCGGCGCGTTGCCCTGCGCCAGCGCCGCCGACGGAACCGCGATCACCTGGCCGCTGCGCCGCTCGAACAGCAGGTTGGCATAGGGGCGAACCGCCGAATCGGTCATCCGCGCACCGGCGCCTACGGGGCCGAGCATGATCCGGAACAGCCGCTGGTCGCGCAGCTGCTGGCGCAGCTGTTCCTCGGTCAGATTCTCGTTCTGCAGGACCTGGCGGAAAGCGGTCTCGTCGAACTGGCCGCTAAGTCCCTGGAAAGCCGGTGTCGCGGCGATCACCGCGTCGATCATCGCCTTGCCGAAATGCACACCATGGTCGCGGCCGAAGGCGCCGAGCGCGAGGGCGTTGCTATATTGCTCGATCAGCTCGTCGAGGCCGCCCTGATCGATGAAGGCCTGCATATCGACGCCCGGCGATTGTTCGCGCGCGGCGAGGAGCGCGCGGGTGGCCATATCCGAAACGCGCTCGGAGGAAATCGATTCGTCGCCGACGGTGGCGATTTCCTCGCCATCGCCGGAGAACATGCCGCTCGGCGCGTTGATGTCGGCCAGCGCGAAGGCCAGCGCGATCAGCGCGATGAAGAGCAGCGCGAATACGACGCCGAGCTTGGAGGCAAACATGTTGCGGAAGAACTGGATCATGGGGTGCGGGCTCGCTGATGGGTGTCTGGCCCGTGCTTTAGGAGCCTCGCCGCGCGCCTTCAAGCGCGGCGATTGGCATCGCAGGGTTGGGCGGCTATCAGCGCCGCCGGAACATTAGCCAAGGAGCAGTCGATGTCCCGCCGCAAGCTGATCGCAGGAAACTGGAAGATGAACGGCGATCGCGAAAGCCTCGCCGAACTCGATGCGATCGCCGCCGCGGCGCGCCGCCATGGCGATATCGACGTCGCGATCTGCCCGCCGGCGACCTTGATCGCTGCTGCCGCCGAACGCTCGCCCGGCCTGATGATCGGCGGCCAGGATTGTCACGCGCAAGACAGCGGCGCGCACACCGGCTGCCTCGCTGCGCCGATGCTTGCCGAGGCGGGCGCGCGCTGCGTAATCGTCGGCCATAGCGAGCGCCGCGCCGACCAGGGCGAGACCGATGCCGACGTGAAGGGCAAGGCCGCGGCCGCCCAGCGCCACGGGCTGATCGCGATCGTCTGCGTCGGAGAAACCGAGGAGGAGCGCGATGCCGGGCGGGCCGAAGAGGTGGTCACCGGCCAGCTTTCCGGATCACTGCCGACCGACCATGCCGACCGGCTCGTCGTCGCCTATGAGCCGGTCTGGGCGATCGGCAGCGGTCGCATCCCGACCATGGAGGAGGTTCGCGCGATGCATACGGCGATCCGCGCCCGGCTTTCCGATATTCTGGACGACGCCGCGGACGGCGTGCGCATCCTCTATGGCGGCTCGATGAAGGGCGAGAACGCAGCCGAATTGCTGGCGGTCGAGAATGTCGATGGCGGGCTGGTCGGCGGCGCCAGTCTGACCGCCGACACATTCGTGCCGATCATCGAGGCGGCGGCCGGCGAGCTGAAGACCAAGCCGACCCAGCATTCGGTCCGCGAGCTGACCTCGCTCGGCAAGGGACTCATGGCGGCAAGCCTCGCGGCGCTGCTGCAGGCGCGCGGTTACAAGGTCCGCATCCGCAAGTTCGATCCCTATCTGAATGTCGATCCGGGGACCATGTCGCCCTATCAGCATGGCGAGGTCTTCGTCACTGACGACGGCGCCGAGACCGATCTCGATCTTGGCCATTATGAACGCTTCACCGGCGTTTCCGCCCGCCAGTCGGACAATGTCACCACCGGCCGGATCTACCAGACGATCATCAACAAGGAGCGGCGCGGCGATTATCTCGGCGCCACCGTCCAGGTCATTCCGCACGTCACCGACGCGATCAAGGAATTCGCCAGGGCCGATCTCGGCGAGCTCGATTTCGTCATCTG
>JAIVHR010000176.1:13299-14380 GCA_020200935.1 Sphingomonadales bacterium | reverse complement strand
CCGCCGACCGCGTCGCCGAGATGACCAGGCGGGCCGAACAAGCCGAGATCGAAGCCAGCTCGCTCGAAGGCGCGCCCGAAGAACTCGAAGGCAGGATCGAAGCGCTGGCGGGCAAGGCCGAGGCGGCCGAAACGGCGGCCGAGGAGGCCCGCGCCGCCGAGCGCGGGGGCGAAGAGCAAGTTGCCGAGAATGAGCGTCAGGCGCAGGAGGCCGGCGAAACGCTGACCGAAGCGCGCGAGGCGCGGGCCGGGGCGCAGGCGCGGCTCGAAAATGCCGAAGGACGGCGGCGCGAGATGGAGCGCATCGCGCGTGAACGCTTCCAGGCGGCGCCCGGCGAACTGCCTGAGAAATGCGAATTCGATGCCGGGGATGTCGACGATCCGGAACTCGAATCGGCGCGGCTCGACAAGCTCAAATCGGACCGCGAGAGGATCGGCCCGGTCAATCTCGTCGCCGAACAGGAACTCGAGGAGCTCGAAGGTGAGCGCACCGGATCGCTCGGCGAGCGCGAGGAACTGGGCCAGGCGATTCATCGCCTGCGCGGCTCTATCGGCAATTTGAACCGCGAAGGACGGGTGCGGCTGCTGGCCGCCTTCGAGGATGTCGACCGGCATTTCCGGCGGCTGTTCGAAACATTGTTCGAGGGCGGGCACGCGCATCTCGCGCTGATTGATTCGGACGATCCGCTCGAGGCCGGGCTCGAGATCATGGCCCAGCCTCCGGGCAAGAAGCTCGCCTCGCTGACACTGCTCTCGGGCGGCGAGCAGGCGTTGACCGCAGTGGCGCTGATCTTCGCGCTGTTCCTGACCAACCCGGCGCCGATCTGCGTCCTCGATGAGGTCGACGCGCCGTTGGACGACGCCAATATCGAACGCTTCTGCGCGCTGCTCGACAGGATGACCGCCGAGACCGACACCCGCTATCTGATCGTCACCCACAATGCCGTGACGATGAGCCGGATGCACCGGCTCTATGGCGTGACGATGGTCGAACGCGGGGTCAGCCGACTGGTGTCGGTCGATCTCGGCGGGGCCGAAACGCTTCTCGCTGCCGAATAGCGGGTGCTCTCGTGGGGCGGTTC
>JAIVHR010000176.1:0-13216 GCA_020200935.1 Sphingomonadales bacterium | reverse complement strand
GTTCGAGATACCGGGTTCGGCGACCGTGCTCGATGCCGAGGATCTGGGAGTGTTCAATTATGGCGACGCCAACCGCGTGCTGCGCCAGGTGCCCGGCGTCAATCTGCAGGAAGAGGACGGTTTCGGGCTGTTCCCCAATATCGGGTTGCGCGGCGCCGCTGTCGAACGATCGGCCAACATCACGCTGATGGAAGACGGCGTGCTGATCGCCCCGGCGCCCTATGCCGCCCCCGCGGCCTATTATTTTCCGCAGATCGGCCGGATGAGCGCGGTCGAGATCGTCAAGGGCGCCCAGGCCGTCCGCTACGGTCCGCGGACGATCGGCGGCGCGATCAACCTGCTCTCGACGCCGATCCCGCAAGCGCCCCATGCCGGCTATCTCTCGGCGCACTATGGCGAGGACCAGACATACGCGGTGCATGGCTGGGCCGGCGGCAATGCCGGGCAGTTTTCAGCTTTGCTCGAGACCTACCAGGCCGGCAGCGACGGCTTCAAGCGGCTCGATAGCGGGGGCGACAGCGGCTTCGAGGCCGAGGATTATATTGCCCGGATCGCGGTCCGCACCGCCGACGGCGCACCGACGCCGATGAGCCTCGAATTCAAGTTCGGCCACACCAACCGCGAAGCCGACGAGACCTATCTAGGCCTGTCGGACGCCGATTTCGCCGCCGATCCCTTCCGCCGCTACGCCGCCAGCGCCGGGGATCGGTTCGAATCCGATCATTATCAGTATCAGCTGACGCATACGCTGGAGGCCGGCCGCGCAGAATTCGTGACGACGGCCTATTACAATGATTTCGCCCGCAACTGGTTCAAGCTCAACGATCTCAATATCGGCACCGGCTTCACGAGCCCCAACAGTTTTTTCAACAATCCCGACAGCGCGGCGGGCCAGCTCGGGCTGGCTATCCTGCGCGGCGAGGCCGACAGCGCGCCCGGCGCGATCCGCTTGCGCAACAACAACCGGAAATATTACGCGGCCGGGGCGCAAAGCGTGATGACGGTTCCCTGGGAGTGGGGCCCCAGCAACCATATACTGACGCTTTCGGCGCGCTATCACCGCGACGAGGAAGACCGGCTGCAGCATGACGAGCTCTTTCAGATGCTCAACGGCCAGCTCGTTCGGACCAGCGTCAACCCGATCGGTTCCAACGCCAACCGCGAGTCGAGGGCAACCGCCTTCGCCTTCTATATCCAGGACCGGATAGAGATCGGCACCTACGAGGCGGCGGACGGTGTATTGCTGCTCGGCAGCGTCAGCCGCGGCTTCTCCCCGCCGGGCCCGGGCTCGGATGCCGATGCCGAAAAGAGCTGGAATTACGAGGCCGGCATTCGTTTCGCGCGGCATGGCTGGAGCGCCTCGGCGATCGGCTTCTTCAACGACTATGCCAATCTGCTCGGCGACTGCACCAACGCGACCGGCTGCACGGCCGGCGATATCGGCGACCAGTTCAATGGCGGCGCGGTCGACGTGATCGGGCTCGAAGCGGCCGTCGAGGGCGCCGTTCCGCTGGGAACGGGCGGCCTCAGCATTCCCGTCCGCGCCGCCTATACCTGGACCGACGCCGAATTCCGGCAGACCTTCGATTCGGAGTTTTTCGGTAATGTCGTGCTCGGCGACGAGCTGCCCTACATCTCCGAGCATCAGCTCTATCTGTCGGCGGGGATCGCCGGCGAGCGCTTCTCGGTGATCCTCGGCAGCAATTATGTCAGCGAGATCCGCACCGAGGCGGGGCAGGGGCCGGTGCCGGCGATGGAGCGCGTGCCCGACCGCTGGGTCTTCGACCTCGCCGCGCATTTCGACCTCACCGACAATGTCGGTTTGTTCGCGCGCGTCGACAATCTTTTCGACGAAGCCTACGCCGTCGCCCGCCGCCCGCTCGGCCTCAGGCCCGGCAAACCGCAGACGATCGTTGGCGGCGTGAATTTCCGCTTCTAGAATATGAGGGCAATGCGAGACTAGCGGGCGAAGGCGCTTCGCGCCTCGAGCGCCGCCGGCACGTGATCGGTGAACAGCCCGTCGATGCCGAGCGTCAGATATCGGGCGATCTCCGCCGGCGAGTCGCCGCGGGCACGCGGGTCCGCTCCCGACCGCATCGATTGCGGCAGGAAGTAGTTTTCGGGCCGGAAGGTGTAGGGAATGACGGCAAGGCCTGTCTCGTGCGCTGCGGCGACGAGGCCGGTCGGGTCGCCGAGTTCGCCCTCCGGCGTCCAGCGGATCAGATATGCCTTGTCGGGCCCGATCGCATCGGCATAGCGGCCGATCGCGCGCAGCCCCTCCGGCGTCAGCATGTGCGGATAGCGCATGCCGGGCGCATCGGCCGGGCCGCCCTCATTGCCGATCAGCTGGAGCAAACGGAGATCGGTCAATTGGTCGAGGCGGACGAGCGGGGCGATTTCGAAGCTCTGGATGATGACCGGATCGCTGGCGGTCTCATAGCCGGCGGCGGCCAGCTGCCCGGCGAGCGCTTCCTCCATCGGCAAGCCGATCGAGCGGAAATAGCCCGGATGCTTGATTTCGGGCGCGAGGCCGACCGGGCGGCCGGCGCTCTGCACGAGATCAAGGATCTCCGCCAAGGAGGGTACCTCGAATTGCCGGTCATATTCGGCATTGCCGGGCCGAAGCTGCGGCAGCCTTTCGCGGGCGCGCAGAGTCTTGAGTTCGGCGAGGGTGAAATCCTCGGTGAACCAGCCGGTGACCTCGCTGCCGTCGATCGTCCTGGTCGTCCGGCGATCGGCGAATTCGGGGTGATCGGCGATATCGGTGGTGCCAGAAATCTCGTTCTCGTGCCGGGCGACGAAGACGCCGTCGCGGGTCATTACGAGATCGGGCTCGATATAGTCGGCGCCCTGCTCGATCGCCCGCGCATAGGCCTCGAGCGTGTGCTCGGGCCGCTCGGACGAGGCGCCGCGATGGGCGATGATCAGCGGATCGTCCGAGGGGGCAGGCGGTGTGGTTGCGCAGGCGGCGAGCAAGAGAAACAGTGCGCCTGCGAAAGCAGGAGCACAGGGCGGCAGACGCCATCGCCCGCGGCTCCTGGTTCCTGCTCTCGCGGGAACACACCGATTACGAGCCGAATGCATCATGCCAGCTCCTTTGCCCGTTTGCGCGCGCCCTTCAGGTCTTCGACGAAGCGGCCATATTCCTCCTCGGCCTTCGTTTTGTCGGGGATGCGCAACAGATAGCTCGGATGGACGGTGACCCAGCCCTCGAGGCCGTCCTTCAGGGGAATCGGTTCGCCGCGCGTGCGGCCGATCGTCACCTTGCGGCCGAGCAGCGCATGCGCGGCGCTGCCGCCGAGCGCGACGGTAACCGGCGGCCTGACCAGCACGCGTTCCTGCGCGAACCACCAGCGGCAGGCTTCGATATGCGAGGTGTCGGGCTTCTGGTGGATACGCCGCGGCCCGCGCTGCTCGAAGCGGAAATGCTTGACCGCATTGGTGACGTAGGTCTCGGCGCGGTCGATCCCGGCTTCGCGGAGGCCGCGATCGAGCATCTGGCCGGCTGGGCCGACGAAAGGCCGGCCCGCGAGATCCTCCTGGTCGCCGGGCTGCTCGCCCATCAGCATGAGCCGGGCCGAGGCCGCGCCTTCTCCGAAGACGGTCTGCGTCGCATCCTTGTATAAGGGGCAGCGCTTGCAGTCCTTTGCCTCGACGATAAGCTCGGCGAGCGCCGCATCCTTGTCATTGCGCTTTTCCAGCGCTTCGAGCCGAGGTTCGAGCGCCATCGCGGACAGTCTGCTCACGAGCGGGTCTCCGACGTCCATGATCGCGCGCGGCGTTGCGCGCACCTTGAGCAGGAGTTCATAGAGCATCTCGAAACGATGCTTGTCGGGATGCGCGAAGGCGTCCTCGGCGAGGGTCATGAATTGCCGCGGGACCGAAAATTCGGCGCCCTCGGGCGGATCGGGCGGGGCCGCGCCCGCGCCTTCCCCGGCGAAGAGATCGCCGCCCTCGCCGACCTGCCATTCGACCTGTTCCGGCGGAATATCGGCCAGCGCCAGCGCCCGCGCCGCCTTGCGCCAGCCGGCAAAGTCGTCCTCGTTCTTCAGGGCGACGCGATACATGGCGACGGCTTAGCGCGTTGTTGTATTCCTGCGAAGGCAGCGAATCGAGAATGTTCGTCGGACAATACAGACCGAACGGTGCGTAGCCGTCCCGAGAGGGCGGGCCTGGGCTCCTGCTCTCGCAGGAGCACATGTCAGACCGGCACCCCGCTCGGCTCCTCGGCGCCCGCTTTGGTAAGGATCTGGCTCGCGAACAGCTTGAACAGTACGAACACCGCGCCCGAAACGACGGCGAAGCCGGCATGCATCAGCCAGAAATTCGTCGTCGGCATCGTCTCGTACCAGCCGCCGATCCAGCCGACGAGCGAATTGCCGATGAAGAAGGCGATGTAATAGAGGCCGATCACCGTCGCGTTGATCGCCTTGGGCGCGAGCTTGGCGAACAGCGCGAGGCTGATCGGCAGCATGTGCGCAAAGCCGATCGAATTGACGATGTGGAAGGTAACCGGCCAGAAAAGGCCGATCTTCTCCCCTTCGCCCTGCGTCGCGGCAGCCATGAACAGACAGAGCATGCCACCGATCGAAAAGACCGATCCGATGACGATCTTGGTGATCTCGTCGGGCTCGCGCCAATGTTTGCCGTACCAGCGATAGAAGATCGCGACGAGGGCGAGGAAGCTGACCGAGACGACGGCGTCGAGGGTGACGAGCCAGGTTGTCGGCAGCTGGGTGCCGAAGAAATTGAGATCGAACTGCTGATCGCCCCAGACCAGATAGGCGTTGAAGATCTGGTTGTTGGGGACGATCGCGATCGCCATCACCGGGATCAGCAGGATCAGCGCGATGACCGCCGGCCAGTCTTCGCGGCGGAGCTTGGGCGCGGCGGCGGCGTCCTTTTTCCTTTGCGGCGCGAAATGTTCGGCGGGTAGATGCTTCTGCCCGGCGACGTAGATGACGAGCCCGATCAGCATGCCGATCCCGGCCGCGCCGAAGCCCCAATGCCAGCCGACCGTCTCGCCCAACGTGCCGACGATCAACGGCGAGGCGATGACCCCGGCGTTGATGCCGAGATAGAATATCTGGAAGGCATCGGCGCGGCGCAAATCCTCAGGCTTGTAAAGCGCACCGACCTGGCTCGCGATGTTGCCCTTGAACATCCCCGAACCGAGCACGAGGCAGGCAAGTGCGAACAGGAAGCTCGCCTCGAAAGCCATCAGGAAATGGCCGAGCGCCATGGTGACCGCGCCGAGCAACACGGTCCGCCGCTTGCCGAGGAAACGGTCGGCGAGGTAGCCGCCGAGGATCGGAGTCAGATAGACCGAAGCCGCGTAGGTGCCGAAGATCGCCGAAGCAAGCGCCTGGCCCTCGATCCCGCCGAACAGTCGGCTGAAGGGCTCGAATAGAATGACCCCCTCCTCGCGCCCGTCGAGCAGCAGGTAATTGACCATGTAGAGGACGAGCAGTGCCTGCATGCCGTAGAAGCTGAAACGCTCCCAGGCCTCGGTGAAGGCGAGATAGCCGAGCCCCTTGGGATGACCGAGAAAGGACCGGTCCTCGACGGGTTTCTCCATCGCGGCCACCGCCTCGTTCGCTTCACCGACCGTCATCCGCTTGTCTCCCCGCCCGAAAGCCGGCGAGATTAGCGGCCCGCGGGTCCGCCGCAAGCGATTAGTGAGCGGTTGGTGGCCCGTCTCGATGCAGTGCCAACGCGTAGATCCGGCCACGGACCGAGACATGGCCGAGCAGCCGGTCGCCGAGGATCAGGGCGCGGAGCGGGATGGTCGCCCCGGCGACGCTGATCGTCGCCTGCACTGCACCGTCCTCGCCGATCCGCAGCGCCTCGAGCGCGACCGGCTCGGGGATCAGCCCGGGTATCGCGAGGGTCGGCGAGTCGCCGCTCAGCTCGATCGTCACACCCACATCGTGCCCGAACATCGCCGCATTGCCGGTAAAGCGGCCGGGTGCGCCGGGCGGTGCCGCGATGATCGCGGCGATCATATCGAGCGCGGGGTCGCGACCCGCAGCGATGGCCGCCTGGGTGAAGGGCGCGGCGATCTCGGGCGAGATCGAAGCGCGTTCGTCCATCGGGCCGCTATCCTGCCAATATAGTGTCGAGATTCGAGCCGAGAGCCCCGAATTGGGCAGTTCGAGCGGCCGGGCGTCGCCATAGCTGTTGGGCGAGGCGGCGGTCGGGCTGCCGACGAATATGGCCGGCGTCCAGCGGTCGAGCTGGTTGGCGAGGTTCACCGCCGCGCTGTGGGTGCGTCCGTCGATCAGCACGAACAGCCGGCCCGGCTCGAACAGCCTTTCATCGCGGATCACGGTGCGGACCAATGCATCGATCTGGCTATTGTCGCCCCCCGGATTGCCCCGCAGATCGACGATGAGCGCCGGGTCCTCCTCGCGACCGAGCAGCGCTGCGGTGGCTTGGGCGAGTCCGGTCATCGCGATGTCCTCCTGATCGCCAATCTCGCCGAGGCGCAGCAGCACCCGCCCGTCACCGAGCGGCACGACCCAGTTGACCGGGCTTTGCGCATCGGCGGGAGGGTCCGGATAGGGCTCGCTGCCCTGCCATTCGACGGGCTCGCGCATCTCGGGCAGCTCGACCGTGACGGTCTCGCCCGAGGGCTTCGCCAGCTCCCAGCGGCGGCCGGTCTCGAAGCCCCGCGCGCGGAGCAGCGCCGGCACCATCAGGAAATCGCCGATCCGGGTCACCCGCTCGGCCGGGCTGTCGGCATTGACGAGCGGGGCGATGCGGCTGGCCGCCTCGGCAATCGGCACGCCATCGATCGAAACGATCCGCGCGCCGATCAGCCCGGCATGGTCGGCGTCAGCGCGGATGACGACATACTCCTCGCCGGCGAGCATAGGTTGCGCCGGAATATAGGCGAGCGGCGCGATCCGCGGTGCCTCGTCCTCGCGATGGCCGGCGCCGACCGGCCCGAACCCGCCGAGCGGTACGACCAGCCGGCTGTGCCCCTCGCCGAGCATCGCCACAAGCTCGGTCAGGCCGGCGATCATCTCGGCCTCGCTCGCTTCATCGGCCCGCGCGGCGAGCCGGTCGGCGGCGGCGGAAAAATCGGCTTCGGAGACGCTATGGAACGGCGCGGGATGCATTCCGGCAACGCCGCTTTCGAGCGCCGCGATATCGGCGCGCCATTCTTGGGGTGTCAGCGGCTCGACGGCCTGCGCGGCGCTGCCGAGCAGCAGGACGATAGCCAGAAAAATCGGCCGCATGAACGCTTCTCCGCTCTAATGTATTATGTCACTAATACACGCGAACGGGTTGATCGACAAGCGGCGGCGGGGAGCCGGGCCCGCCGCTATTCGCGCTCGTCGAATTCGGCGTCGGCGGCGCGTTCGAGCTCGTCGGGCTTGCGCTGCTCGAACTTGCGCGCGAGCTGCTCCTCCTTGGCCTGCGACAGGTCCCTCGCGGCGGCGACGAACATCTCGTCCTCTTCCTCCTCGATATGGTGGAGATAGCGGTCCTTCATCGTTTTGAAGCGCGGCAGCCAGCCGGGCGAGGAATAGTCGGTCTCGGTCAGCTCCTTGAGATAATCCTCGATCTCCTTGTGCTCGGCGACCGAATGCGTCGCATCCTCCCGCAGGTCGGGATCCTCCATCGTCGTCGCATAGAGCGTCTCTTCCTCGGCCGCGGCATGCGCCATGACCTCGGTCCTGAGGCGTTCGAAAAGCTCCCGCCGGCCCTCGCTGTCGCCCTGCGTCTTCTCGACCAGATCGAGCATCGTGCGATGCTTGTCATGATCTTCCTTGAGCCGCGCGAAGATAGTCTCGTCTGCCATGGGGGCTTCACCTTTCTGTTCGATTCACTCTCGATAGCCAAACGGCGCAGCCCTACATAGGTTGCAGGCGAGTACAGCCGGGGGAGCCCAATGTCCGACGACCAGCAACGACCCGAATCCTTCGAGCGGCTCGATCCGCGACAGAAATGGGTGATCCGGATCCATACCGCGCTGATTGGGCTGGTACCGGCGGCAGCGCTCGGCATTGCCGATCTCGTGCTGGCGACAGAGATCCCCTGGCAATATGGGGCGGTCAGCCTGGCGGTCGTGCTGCTCTATCTGATCGCGGTGACGGTCTTTCCCGGCCGCCGCTATCGGCGCTGGGGGTACCAGATGGGCGAAGAGGCAATCCGCATCGTATCGGGCTGGATTTTCCGCAAGGACACGGTCGTGCCCTTCGCCCGGGTCCAGCATATCGACGTCTCGCGCGGGCCGATCGAGCGAATGTTCGGGGTCGCAACGCTGACCCTGCATACCGCCGGTAGCTACAACAGCACGGTCGCGCTGCCCGGCCTCGCGATCGACGACGCCAACCGGATGCGCGAGGAGATCCGCCGGCAAATCGGGCACGATCTGCCGTGACCGAGGAGCCCGAAACTCCTCGCCGGCTCCACCCGGCAACGCTTGCGATCCGCTTTCTCGAGCGGCTGCCGCAATTCGTGCTCGGCCTGCCGGCGATCGCCTATTTCTCGACCGATCTCGATTTCGGAATGCTGCTGCTGATCGCGCTCGCCGGGCTCGTCATCTCGATGCTGTCGGCATGGATCTGGTGGCGGCGCTTTTCCTACGAGACGGCTGACGGGCAGCTGGTGATCGAAAGCGGCGTCTTCAGCCGCAACCGGCGCACCATCCCCTTCGATCGGATCCAGGATGTCAGCCTCGAACAGAGCCTGCTCGCGCCCCCGCCGCTCTTCGCGATGGGCCCGCCGCGGCTGCTGGTCTTCGGGCTGTTCAACTTCTCGCTGGTCTTCCTCGCGATCCTCGGCGGCACCTCGCAATATGCGGGGAGCTTCATGCCGTTCGATTTCGCTCAGCCCGAATATTGGATCGGAAACGAGGCGGCGACCTTGCTTGCGCTGGTTTCGATCGGCGCGGCGCTGTTCTTCGCCGGCGCGCTGTTGATGGTCGGCATGGCGGCGGGCGTGGTGCGCACCTTCCTCAAGGATTACGGTTTCCGGCTGACCCGCACCGAGAGCGGGCTGCGGCGCGAGCGCGGGCTCTTCACTCGCACCGACGTCGTCATTCCCCTGAAACGGTTGCAGGCGGCGATCGTTTCGACCGGTCTTGTGCGGCGGCATTTCGGCTGGCAGGGGCTGGCGCTGCAGAGCCTCGGCAGCGACGGCAAGGCCGGAACCCACCACGACGCCGCGCCCTTTGCGCGGCGCGCCGAGCTCGAACCGATCTTCGCCGAGATGGCGATGAAGCTGCCGCCGCCGCGCGAGCGGTTCGTGTCCGTCTCGAGACGATCCCCCTGGCACCGGGCCGTGCTGCCCGCCCTGGCGCTGATTGCCACCGCCATAATCTCGGGCAGCCTCCAGCCCGAGCTTCTGATCGTCGTTGCGCTGGGAGCCCTTACCGTAGCCCCGATCATCTGGCTCGAATGGCGCGCACGCGGATATCTGCTCGATGGAGACACGCTGTTCGTACGCCGCGGTGTGACGAAACCGCAAACGACTATCCTGCCGCTGCCGAAGATCCAGTCTATAACCGTGCGCCAGAGTTTGCTCCAGCGGGCCTTCGGTCTCGCCTCGCTGCTGATCGGCACGGCCGGAGCACCGCGCATGGCACCGCTGGCGATCCCCGATCTCGAGCGGGGCGCCGCGCTCGCCCTGCGCGACACGCTGCTGGAACCGGCGCCCTAGCCCGCCGCTTCCTGCGGCCGGTCCGCTTCCTGCTTGAGCAATCGCCAGAGCCCCGCGGCCATCAACAGCAGCACGAGCGCGAAGGGCAGGCCGGTGACGATCGCCCCGGTCTGCAGCGCCTGCAAGCCGCCGGCCCAGAGCAATATCGCCGCCAGCAACCCGATCGCCACCGACCAGATCACCCGCGGCGCGAAGCCGGCCTCGTGATGGCCGCCCGAGGCGATCATCGCGGTTACCAGCGCGCCCGAATCGGCCGAAGTGATGAAGAAGGTGGTGACGACGATGATGGCAAGCCCCGACATGATGTCGGCCAGCGGATAGTTGGCGAGGAAGGCGAACAGCGCATCGGGCATGCTCGCATTGACGGCTTCGGAGAGGCCGCCCGGGCCGAACAGCTCGATATGGAGCGCGCTGTTGCCGAATATGGTCATCCAGGCGAAGGTGAAGAGCGTCGGCACGAGCAGCACGCCGGCGACGAATTCGCGGATCGTCCGGCCGTAGGAGATGCGGGCGATGAAGATGCCGACGAAGGGCGACCAGCTGATCCACCAGGCATAATAGAAGATCGTCCAGTCGCTCTGCCATTCGCCCGAAACATAGGTCTCGGTCCAGCTCGACAGATAGACGAAGCGCTGCACATAATAGCCGACATTCTGGATGAAACCGTCGAGCAGAAAGACCGTCGGGCCGAGCACCAGCACGAACAGCGCCAGCAGGATCGCCAGCACCATGTTGATCTCCGACAGGCGCCTGATGCCTTTCTTGAGGCCGAGCCCGACCGAGATCGTCGCAAAACACGTGATCCCCGTGATCAGCAGGAATTTTGCCAGCGCCGTATCGGGAACGCCGGCGAGCAGATTGAGCCCGGCATTGATCTGCGATGCGCCGAAGCCGAGCGATGTGGCGACGCGCGCTGAACAGCATCGAGAACCATGTCGCCCGCGAAAATTCGGGGATCGCCGCGGCGCCGCCAAGCCGGATATGGCCGAGCCGGGTGAAGGCGAGGACGGCGCAGAAAACGAGCAGCAGGTTGACCGTCAGGACGAGCAGCCAGCCGAAGGAGCCGGTCGCCACGGCCTGCACGGCGCCGAAATAGCGGGTCGCGTCGTCTGCCGCCAGCACCGTAAGCGCGATCAGCGCGCCGATCAGCCCGATCGCGCCGTAGAATACACTCGGCTTGAAATTCGGCGTGACCGCGCCTTCTGCGCTCGATGCCATCGCGGAAAATCTCCCTCGATCAGAATGGGCAAACGCCGGGATCAGTCGACTTGAAGAGCCGACGCCCGGTATTCGGCGGTGAGCTACGAAGCGTCAGGGAAACACGGCTGGCCGCAGTGTGCAAGGTTGGTGCGGCTTGTCCGGCAGGCGACACCGACCATATTGACCATACGCCCGGCCTGATGGCATGGGCAGCGCGCCGCCGTGAATGCGGGTATAGCTCAATGGTAGAGCACTAGCCTTCCAAGCTTGTGATGCGGGTTCGATTCCCGCTACCCGCTCCAGCCGCAGCCTGGCCGATATTTACCCTCTTTCTTCGTCCGGTCTTTACCATTCTTGGCTAGCGTACCGGAGATGACCGTTCATCGTCCCCTGAAGCCCGCCAGAAAGGCGATGGCTTCCGCCGATCCGCGGCCGAAATCCGCGGTTTCGAGCGGGGTCGGCCTTGTCGGGCTCGCCGGGCTGCTCGCCGCGGTTGCGGTCGGCCGGGCGACCGGCGCCGACGGGCCGATCTCGAGCATGCTGGCGGTGCTGGCCTGCGCGCTGCCGATGGTGTTGTGGACGGTGCTCGTCGACAAGGCCTGGAAGAACCCCTCGACCGGGCTCGACTGGTCGCGCCCGGCGCGGCCGCATGACGAGACGCGCGAGATCAGCATCACCAAGCTCGCCGGCTTGTGGGCGACTTTCGCGATCATCGGCGCGCTCTATTGCATCTGCCGCTGGTATTGGGACGGCCAATATCTGTTCGCGATGCGGATGCTGGCCTGGGGCGCGATCCCGCTGTTCCTGCTCTCGATTCCCTATATCTTCTGGATCGACCGGCGGCTCGAAGCGCCGAAGGACGGCTGCTACATGTTCGGTCGATGGCTGACCGGCGCCGGCGAGGAGAAGATCGATCGCGCCAGGCTGGTCGAGCATTTCCGCAGCTGGGCGGTCAAGGGCTTCTTCACCGCCTTCATGATCTCGATCGTGCCCGGCAACTGGTTCGAAACCTTGCGCTGGACGAGTGCCGAGATCCTTGCCGATCCGGTGGCGATGGCCTGGTTCCTGGTCGCGCTGTTGTTTTTGATCGACGTGGTCTTCGCCACCGTCGGCTATATCCTGACGCTTCGCCCGCTCGACGCGCATATCCGCTCGGCCAATCCCTATGCCCAGGGCTGGGTCGCGGCGCTGATCTGCTATCCGCCCTTCATCCTGATGAATCCGGGCGGGGTGCTCGACTATCAGGCCGACGAGGGCGCCTGGACCGTCTGGCTCGCCGGCCACCCCGTGCTGCTCGCGATTTGGGGCGGCGTGCTCGTGTTGTTGACCGGTATCTACAGCTGGGCGACGGTCGCCTTCGGCTTGCGCTTTTCGAACCTCACCCATCGCGGGATCATGACCCACGGGCCCTACGGTTTCACCCGCCACCCGGCCTATCTGGCGAAGAACACTTTCTGGTGGCTCGCCGCGCTGCCCTTCCTGCCGATGAGCGGCAGCTTCGTCGATCTGGTGCGCAACACGGCGCTGCTCGCCGCGGTCTCGGGCGTCTATTACTGGCGCGCCAGGACCGAGGAAAAGCACTTGATGGGTGACCCGGCCTATCAAGACTACTGGCACTGGATGGAACGCAACGCCCCGGTGCCGCGCTTCTTCGCCCGCCTCAAGCGCAGCCCGGCGCGGCCGATGATGCCCGAGGTCGTGGTGGCGGAATGACTAACGTCATTCCAGCGAAAGCTGGAATCTCGGGCAGTTTTGCGCTGGCCTGGCTGGAGTGGGACACCGATTGCAGCCTTTGACAGTTTGCGCCCCAGTTTCGACGTTTGCGCGCATTTGCCTGAGATCCCGGCTTTCGCCGGGATGACGGTGGCTAGAAGCTCTCTTCCGCATAGACGCGGCTGACGTCGCCTTCCCATTTGCCGTGATAGCGGTCGAGCAGGGACTCGGCCGGCGTCCTTCCGTCGGCGACGATCTCGCGCAGCGGGTCGAGAAAGCCGCTCTCATTGTCGCCGGCGCCGTTGAGGCGGGCGCGGGCGGTGAGGCCGGCGGTGGCGATGTCGAGCACTTGCGGAGCGAGGTCGGCGAGGGTGCGGCCGCCCGGGATCGGTGCCTTCAGCCCGAGCTTCGGCACCGCGTCGCGCAAGGCCTCGCGCTGTTCGAGCGTCCAGGCCTTGACCAAATCCCAGGCCGCATCGAGCGCCGCCTGGTCGTAGAGTAGCCCGACCCAGAGCGCGGGCAGCGCGCAGATCCGGTTCCACGGGCCGCCGTCGGCGCCGCGCATCTCGAGGAAGCTCTTCAGCCGAACCTCGGGGAAGATCGTCGAGAGATGGTCGTTCCAGTCGTCGAT
>JAIVHR010000130.1 GCA_020200935.1 Sphingomonadales bacterium | reverse complement strand
CCTTTGGTGCGCGGGAGAGCGTGCGCGATGTGACGCTATCGCCCGATGGGCGTTCGGTCGCCTATGTCGCGCCGGGCACCGACCAGGAAACGCGGCTGTATGTCGCGGATCTGGAGAGCGGTGAAACCCATTTCGCGACGGGGGCGGACGGCGATCCGTGGGAGATCAGCGGGTGCCAGTTCGTCGCGACCGAGCGTCTGGTATGCGGGCTCTATGCGCTGATCGAATCGACCGGCTATACGATTCCCTTCCTGCGCCATGTGGCCGTCAATGCTGACGGCAGCGATCCCGTCGGGCTGGGCCAGCATGACAGCGACTATGCGGTCGCCTCTGCAAACGCGGACAGCAGCGTTATCGACTGGCTGCCAGGCGAGGAGGGGCAGATCCTCATGTCCCGGGTCTATATTCCCGAGGGGGAGCGCGGCGCCACGCGGACGATCAGGACCCGCGAAGGCCTGGGCGTGGTCCAGATCGACACGCTCAGCGGCGATGTTAACATCGTCGAATCGCCGCGCACCGGCATCAACGGATTCATATCGGACGGCCGTGGCACGATCCGCATACTGATGACCTGGGAACGCCGCGGCGCCACCGGCGACATCGGCGCCTCGCTGATCTATCACTATCGGCAGCAAGGCAATAATGACTGGGAGGATCTGACCAGCTACAACACCCTGACCTACGGTGGTTTCCTGCCGGTCGCCGTCGATCCCGAACTCAATGTCGCCTACGGCTTCGCTCGCCACGACGGAAGAATGGCGCTCCAGAGTATCGCACTCGATGGAAGCTTGCGGCAGGAGCTCGTCTTTGCCCACGAAGAAGTGGATGTCGACGGATTGTTGCGGATCGGCCCCGCCGATCGTGTCATCGGCGTGACCTTCGCCGATGATTATCGACGCGCCGAATATTTCGATCCCGAATATGCGCAGCTCGCCACGGCGCTGTCGCAGGCGATTCCGCATCTGCCCAATATCACCATCGTCGATTCGACGCTCGACGAATCGATCCTGCTCATCCGCGCGAGCAGCGATGATGATCCGGGTCGCTATTTCGTCTTTCGGCGCGACGGTAACCAGCTCAACGAGATCATGATCGCGCGGCCTGAACTCGAAGGGGCCGACCTCGCCGCGGTGCGACCGATTCGCTATTCGGCCGGCGACGGCGTCCAGGTGCCCGGCTATCTCACCATGCCTCCGGGACGAGAGGATGCGCGCGGCCTGCCCGCGATCGTCATGCCGCACGGAGGACCGAGCGCGCGAGACGAATGGGGATTCGACTGGCTTGCCCAATATTTCGCCTATCAGGGGTATGCCGTGCTCCAGCCCAACTATCGGGGCTCGGCCGGCTATGGCGACGACTGGTTCGTCGAAAACGGATTCCAGAGCTGGGAAATCGCGATCGGCGATATCAACGCGGGCGGACGCTGGCTCGTATCCGAAGGAATCGCGGATCCCGATCAGCTTGCCATTCTCGGCTGGTCCTATGGCGGATACGCCGCGCTCCAGTCCGGAGTGTTCGAGCCCGATCTCTTCAAGGCGATCGTCGCCATCGCTCCGGTGACCGATCTTCAATTGCTCAAGAGCCAATCGCGCTTTTGGATCGGCGGCCGAAACCAACGCGAATTCATCGGCGACGGTCCGCACATCCAGGCCGGATCGCCGGCCCAGAATGCCGGGCGGATCACCGCTCCGGTGCTGATGTTCCATGGCGACAAGGACATCAATGTCGATATCGACCAGGCCCGCCGCATGCAGAACCGGCTCGAGAATGCCGGCAAACGGAGCGAGTTGATCGTCTTCGAAAATCTCGATCACAGCCTCGACCATTCGGCCGCCCGTGCCGAACTCCTGCAGCGCAGCGACGCCTTCCTCCGAAACGCATTGGGGCTCCCAGCCTTGGGTCGTGACAGAGCCAGCTTCGAGGCGGGCCGTTCGACGCGGAATTCGACCCCGGCGGAGACAACGGCCCGGACGCCCAACTTTCCGGG
>JAIVHR010000013.1 GCA_020200935.1 Sphingomonadales bacterium | reverse complement strand
GACCCCTCCCTTGAAAGGGAGGGGGATTTCGCGCCGCGGGCGTCGGCGTTCCTTGCGGCGCCCGCGAGCGCCCCTTTCTCGGGCTTTGCGGTCCGACGCTTGCCAGCTCCGCCCTCGCGATGCACGATGCGCTTCAGAGAGGGAGAGACTTGTGAGAACCGAATTCCATATGATCATCCCCGCGCTGGCGCTGCTCGCCGCCTGTTCGTCGGGCGAGCCCGCGGCGGCGCCCGAAACGCCCGAGGCGCAGCAGGCCGAGATGGTCGAGAATGCGGTGCGGCGGTCCTACGAGGATCGCGGCGCCGAGGTGACCGACATAACGATGGCGCGCAGCGCCGACGGCACGCGCTTTTCGGGGCGCGCGACGGTGCGCGACGGCGACGGCAATGTGATCGATGTCGATTGCAGCTATACGCTGGGGCCGGGCGGCGAGCCGTCGCTCGAATGTAACCGCGGCAGCGGCGAGGAGGATGTGCCCGTCGTCGCGCCGTCGGGCGGGTAGCCCCGCGGCGCGCCACAAGTGAGGGGCAAGAGGAGAGAGGCAATGAGAATTGCGATTACGGGCCTGGGCGCCTGCCTGCCGCTGGCCGGGCTGTTGGCGGGCTGCGGCATGGGCGAGCCGGCCAGCGCCGAGCATGTCGAGAATCTGATGCGCGCCGATTCGGTCGAGGACGGCTATGAGGTCAGCTGGGTTCATGCCGAGCCGCTCGAGGAGGAAGGCAGCTTCCGCACCTTCGTCGATCGCGCAAAGCCCGCCGAGGCCGGTTCGGACGAGACCTGGATGTGCAACGTCAATGCGACGACGGTGAGCAACAGCTGGAGCTGCCAGACGGTGAGCCCGGCGATCATCGCCCAGGCGGTCGCGTTGCTCGAACAGCAATATACCGGCCGCGGGCTTGAGGTCGCCGACTACGAGATCGCGCGCAGCGGCGAGGGAACCGGTTTCACCGGCAATATGGTGCTGCGCGATCCGGTGAGCGGCGACCGCGCCTGGGTGCCCTGCGCCGGGACGCAGGACGGCACCCGCTTCGAGATCGAATGCGATCAGGACGGCGCGCGGATGCTGCCGCCCGAGGGGTCGCCCGGGGAGCCGCCGGCTAAAGGCTGAGCTGTTCGCGCAATTCGCGCTTGAGCACCTTGCCGATCGCGCTGCGCGGAAGTTCGTCGACGATACGCACGTCGGCGAGGCGCTGGGTCTTGCCGAGCCGCTGATTGGCCCAGGCCTTGATCGCCTGCGCGTCGGCGGGGCCGACGACGACAGCGACCGGGGATTCGCCCCATTGTTCGGAAGGAACGCCGATCACCGCCGCCTCCTCGACTTCAGGATGGGTGACAAGTACGGCCTCCAGATCGCTGGGATAGATGTTGAATCCGCCCGAGATGATCATGTCCTTGCGGCGGTCCATCAGCTCGAGGAAGCCGTCCTCGTCGAACCGCCCGACATCGCCGGTGCGGATGAACCGGTTGTCTTCTTCATCGCACCATTCGGTCGCCTTGGTCTGATCGGGGCGGTTGTGATAGCCCTTCATGATCGTCGCCGATCGGCCGACGATCTCGCCGATCTCGCCGGGCGCCACCTCCTTGCCCTCCTCGTCGATCAGCCGGATTTCGTGCCCCGGCATCGGCTGGCCGACGGTGTGGAGCTTGTCGGGAAATTCATGCGCCCTGAGCGCGCAGCTCCCGCCGCCCTCGGTCATGCCGTAGAACTCGACCAGCCCGCCGGGCCAGCGCTTCAATATGTCCGCCTTGAGCTCGGCCGCGAAGGGCGCGCTGGTGCAGAATTTCATCTGGTAGGCCGAAAGATCGAAGCGGTCGAAATCGGGCTCGGCCATCAGCCGCTTATATTGGACCGGGACGAGCATCGTCGTCGTCACCTTCTCGGCCTCGCTCAACTCGAGGAAGCGGCGCGTCTCGAATTTCTTCATCAACACCGCCTTGCCGCCATTGCCGAGGCAGGGGAGGAAATTGACCAAAGTCGTGTTCGAATAGAGCGGCGTCGAAAGCAGCGCGACCGTGCCGGGCGTGAAGAGCAGCCCGCCATAGGCGGTGACCTGCTTCCAGCGCATCATGTGCGAATGGACGATGCCCTTCGGAGTCCCGGTCGTGCCGCTCGAATAGATGATGTTGAAGCTCATCTCCGGCGCGATCGCGACCGGCTCGCGGGTGGCCCCCTCCTCGGGCAGCCAGCTCTCGAAGGCGGAGCGATCGTCGAGCTCTACATGGGTGACGCCGGCCGGCGGATCGACGGTCTCGGCGATGCTGCGATCGGCGAAGAACAATCGCGAGCCGCAATCCTCGATCATCAGCCGCAGCGCCTCGGGCGTCGAACTCTGGGCGAGCGGCGCGGCGACCGCTCCGGCACGCAGGATGCCGACCCAGAGTGCCGCATAGGGTACCGAGTTGAGGCCGCAGATCGCCACCGGCTCCTCGGCCGGCACACCGTCGCGCTGGAGGCCGGCGGCGATACGGTCGGCGAGCGCATCGAGCTCGCCATAGGTCAGCCGTTGTTCGCCTTCCGCCACCGCCTCGGCATCGGGCCGCTCGGCGGCGTGGGCGGCGATGACGTCGGCGAAGGAAGCGAATTCGGACTGGAGGAGTTCGATGGCGGTGGGCATGGGCGAATCCTGTTTCGTCATGCCGGACTTGATCCGGCATCCAGAGCCAATAGCGCCGTGCCTAGCCGCTCCAAACCCCGGATCAAGTCCGGGGTGACGGAATTTGTCTCAACCGCCGCTACTGATGGTCCCGCATGCCGAGCACGCGTTTGGCGAGGATATTGTTCTGGATCTCTTCCGAGCCGCCATAGATCGTCACCGCGCGGTGCCAGAGCCAGTCGCGGGTCGCGGCCAGGTCCTCGTCGGTGAAGCCCTCGCCTTCCCAGCCATAGCCTTCCATGCCGCGCATCTCGACGAGCAGCTCGGAGCGCTTCTGGACCAGCGCCGCGCCGATATTCTTGAGCGCCGACGATGTCGCCGACGGCCCGCCCCGCGCCTTGGCCTCGATCTGCGCGCGGACCACCGTGCCGAAGAAATTGCGCGCGCGCATGTCATATTCGACAATCTCCTGGCGCAATTCCTTGTCGGCGATCTTGCCATCCTCATCGAGCGCGACGAGCTGCTTGGCTTCCTCGGACAGCGACTTCATCAGCGACCGCGCCCCGCCGCCGCCGATTCCCGAGCGTTCGAACTGCAACAGCCGCTTGCCGATCGTCCAGCCGTTGCCCTCCTCGCCGACCAGATTTTCCTTCGGCACCTTCACATCGGTGAAAAAGGTTTCGCAGAAAGGCGACTTGCCGCTGATCAGCTTGATCGGCCGGGTTTCGACGCCCGGCTGATCCATCTCGATGATCAGGAAGCTGATGCCCTCATGCTTGTGGCTCTTGTCGGTGCGGAACAGCCCGAAGCAGAAATCGGCCCATTGCCCGCCCGACTGCCAGGTCTTCTGGCCGTTGACGAGATAATGATCTCCCTTGTCCTCGGCGAAGCTCTGCAGGCTGGCGAGGTCCGATCCGGCGCCGGGCTCCGAATAGCCCTGGCAGCCGCGCATCGAACCGTCGGACAGAGGCGGCAGCCATTTGAGCTTCTGCTCCTCGCTGCCGAATTCCATCAAGGTCGGCGCGAACATGCCGACCGCGAGCCCGCCGATCGGGTTGTAGGCGCCGATCCTGCGCATTTCCTCGTCGAGCACCGCGGCCTCCTCCTGGGTCAGCCCCGCGCCGCCATACTCGCTCGGCCAGGTCGGCGTACCGAAGCCGCGCTCGCCCAGGCGCTTGCGCCATTGGACCATATCCTCCGACATGTCGGTCGGCCCGTCGACCATCCCCATCGGATTGTGGCGGCCCTTCAATTCGGGGATCCAGTTCCCCTCGAGCCATTCGCGCGCCTCGGCGCGAAACTGCTCGATCGGTTCGGCATCGGCCATGGCGAGTCTCTCCAGCTTTACGTTTGCGTCAATTGTCGGGGATGGGCGGGGCGCGGTCAAGCCAATCTCCGTCATTCCGGCGGAAGTCGGAATCTTGCGCAGTTGAGAGCAACCGTTCTGCGACACTGCCTGAGATCCCGGCTTTCGCCGGGATGACGATTGAGGTTCGATTGGCTAAGGAATGCTCCAACTCCAGGAGAGTATCGCATGTTCCCCCGTTTGAAAGTTGCCATCCCCCTCGCCGCGATTGCCATCGTCGCATGTTCCAGCGGCAACGACGCACCGATGACGCCCGAGGAGATCTATGCCAGCGAAGAGGGGCAGGACGAGCATAGCTACGCCAATCCCGCCGAAGCGCGCGTCACCCATGTCGCGCTCGACCTGACCGCCGATTTCGAAGCCGAGCGGATGATCGGCTCGGCGACGCTCGATCTCGAAACCGCCGAGGATGCCGAGGAGGTTATCCTCGACAGCAAGGGGCTCGATATCCGCGAGATCGTTTCGGGCGACGGGCGGCAGCTCGAATGGGCGCTCGGCGAAAGCGACGAAAATCGCGGCGCGCCGCTGACGGTGCAGCTCGGCGGCGCCGAGCAGATCAGGATCACCTATGCTTCGGCGCCGGGAGCGCAGGCGCTGCAATGGCTCGACCCCGCACAGACGACCGACGGCGAGCACCCTTTCCTCTTCAGCCAGGGCCAGGCGATCCTCAACCGCAGCTGGATCCCGACCCAGGATTCGCCCGGCATCCGCCAGACCTGGGAGGCGCGAATCGTCGCTCCGGCCGAGCTCACCGTGGTGATGAGCGCCGAGCAGCTGACCCCCGAGGGCGAAAATGTGGCGGACGGCGGAGCCGACAGTGAAGACAATCTGCGCGCCTGGCGGTTCAAGATGGAAAACCCGGTCCCGACCTATCTGATCGCCATCGCCATCGGCGATCTCGAATTCCGCGAAATCGGCGAGCGCTCGGGCGTCTATGCCGAACCCTCGGTGGTCGAGGAGGCTGCGGCCGAGTTCGAGGATCTGCCCGAAATGATCGACGCGGCCGAGCAGCTTTACGGTCCCTATCGCTGGGGCCGTTACGATCTCCTCGTGCTGCCGGCGGCCTTCCCCTTCGGCGGGATGGAAAATCCGCGGCTGACCTTCGTCACTCCGTCGATCCTCGCCGGCGACAAGTCGCTGGTCAGCCTGATCGCGCACGAGCTGGCGCACAGCTGGTCGGGCAACCTCGTGACCAATGCGAGCTGGGACGATTTCTGGCTCAATGAAGGCTTCACCACCTATTTCGAAAACCGCATCATGGAGGCGGTCTATGGCCGGGCGACGGCCGAGATGCTCGCCGATCTCGGCTGGAGCGACATGATGGCGGATGTCGAGGATATCGGCGGGCTAGAGCATGCCGATACCCGGCTCCATCTCGACCTCTCCGGACGCGATCCCGATTCGGGGATGACCAACATCGCGTATGAGAAGGGCGCGGTGTTCCTGCGCACCATCGAGCAGGCTGTCGGCCGCGAACGGCTGGACGCCTGGCTGCGCGGCTATTTCGACCGCTACGCCTTCGAGCCGCAGACCAGCGAGGGGCTGATCCGCGACATGCGCGCGCATCTGTTCGAGGGCGGCGAGGCGGAAGAGATCGACATCGAGCGCTGGATTTACGAGCCCGGGCTGCCCGAAAACGCCGTCCACGTCACCTCGGCGCGCTTCGGGCTCGTCGATCGGGCGATCGCCAGCTTCATGCGCGGCGGACAGACGGTCAATGTCGGCTGGGACGACTGGACGACGCAGGAGCGCCAGCGCTTCCTGAACGGCCTGCCGCGCGAAATGCGCGCCCTTGTTCGAGGCGCTGTGGGAGAAAGGCGATTGGGGCCGCCCCTTTGCCCGCCGCGTCTATGAGCAAGCGCGCCCGGGCTATCATTCGATAACGACGGGAACGGTGGACGAAACGCTCGGCTGGGAAACCCGGGAAGCGGGCTAGCGCGCGGCGCGCAGCTGGATGAAGGCCGAAGCGACCCAGCCGCTGGCGCACGGCCCGTCATAACGGATGCGCCGCGAAATCGGCGAAGAGACGCCGCAGGCGTCCGTGATCACGCGATCGTCGCTATAGATGACCCCGAACCAGCTCTGATCGTGGCTGCGATTGCAGACGAAGACCCGGTCTCCGTTGGTCAGCGTATCGCGCTGTTCGGCCTCCGAGAAGGGCGCGGCGCGGACCGGCAGCTGGCCGTTGCCGGCGACTGACCGGACGAGCCCGGTCGCCTGACAGGCACCGAAACGCGGCCCCGATTCGCCGATCACCACCGGCTGGACGAGATCGTCATTCGCCTCGATCTCGCCGCGATCGAGCGGCGCCGTCCCCGTCCCGCTCTGCTCCTCGACATTGGGATTGCAGGCGGCGAGGGCCGTCATGGACAGGATGGCGACGAGCGAACGCATATTCCTTTGAATAGGCGATTGATCGGGGGGGTCAATCCGCGCCCCTCGCCTGGTCCTACGCCGCCTCGGCCTTGCGCGCTTCCTTCTTGCGCTCGTGCGGATCGAGGTGGCGTTTTCTTATGCGGATCGCCTTGGGGGTCACTTCGACCAGCTCGTCGTCCTGGATATAGGCGATTGCCTGTTCGAGCGTCATGATGCGCGGCGGGGTCAGGCGGATGCCTTCGTCCTTGCCCGAGGCGCGGAAGTTCGTCAGCTGCTTCGATTTGAGCGGATTGACCTCGAGATCCTGCGGCTTGGCATTCTCGCCGATCACCATGCCTTCATAGAGCTTCTCGCCCGGCGCAACGAACAATATGCCGCGATCCTCGAGCGTGTTGAGCGAGTAGGCGATCGCCTCGCCCTGCTCCATCGAGATCAGCACGCCGTTGGCGCGGCCTTCGATCGCGCCCTTGTAAGGCCCGTATTTCTCGAACAATCGGTTCATGATGCCGGTGCCGCGCGTGTCGGAGAGGAATTCGCCGTGATAGCCGATCAACCCGCGGCTCGGGGCGGAGAAGGTGATCCGCGTCTTGCCGCCGCCCGAGGGCGCCATGTCGGTCATCTCGGCCTTGCGCGCCGCCATCTTCTCGACGACATTGCCGGTGAACTCTTCGTCGACATCGACGACGACCTGCTCATAGGGCTCCTCGCGGCCGCCGGATTCACTATCGGCGCCGTCGCGGAACAGCACGCGCGGGCGACTGATCGACAGTTCGAAGCCTTCGCGCCGCATCGTCTCGATCAGCACGCCCAATTGCAATTCGCCGCGCCCGGCGACCTCGAAGGCGTCCTTTTCGGCGCTTTCGGAGATGCGGATCGCGACATTGCCCTCGGCCTCGCGCTCGAGCCGGTCGCGGATGACGCGGCTCTGGACCTTGTCGCCATCCTGGCCGGCGAACGGGCTGTCATTGACCGAAAAGGTCATGGCGAGCGTCGGCGGGTCGATCGGCTGGGCCGGGATCGGCTGGTCGACATCGAGCGCGCAGATCGTGTTGGCGACGGTCGCGTCGGTCAGCCCGGCGATGGCGACGATATCGCCGGCCTCTGCGCTCTCGACCGGCACCCGGTCGAGCCCCTCGAAGCTCAGTATCTTGGTCGCCCGGCCACTCTCGACCGGTTGGCCCTCGGCATCGATCGCCTTGATCGGCATGTTCATCTCAAGCCGGCCGCTCTCGATCCGGCCGGTCAGCACGCGGCCCATGAAATTGTCGCGATCGAGCAGGGTCGCGAGCATCTTGAACGGTCCGTCGGGATCGGCGTCGGGCTGGGGCACGTGCGAGACGATGGTCTCGAACATCGGCGTCAGGTCGCCCTCGCGCACATTGTCCTCGAGCCCGGCATAGCCCGATCGGCCGCTCGCATAGAGCGTCGGGAAATCGAGCTGCTCGTCATTGGCGTCCAGGGCCAGGAACAGCTCGAATATCTCGTCGAGCACTTCGGCGGGCCGCGCGTCGGGGCGATCGATCTTGTTGACGACGACGATCGGCTTCAATCCCAGCGCCAACGCCTTGCCGGTGACGAATTTGGTCTGCGGCATCGGCCCTTCGGCGGCGTCGACGAGCAGGATCACGCCATCGACCATCGACAGGATGCGCTCGACCTCGGCGCCGAAATCGGCGTGGCCCGGCGTGTCGACGATGTTGATATGGTTGCCGTTCCACTCGACGCATTCGACGCAGCGCCCATTAGACGGGACGGATGCGGGGGCTCATCGATACGCTGATACCCGACCGGTTCATCCCGGTGCTGCTGGCGACGGTGGCGTTGGCGGCGCTGCTACCGGCGGCAGGCGATGCGCTCGAGCTGCTCTCGGCGGCCTCGATCGGCGCGATCGTCACCTTGTTCTTCGTCCATGGCGCGCGGCTGAGCCGCAAGGCGGTGATCGGCGGGTTCGCGCGGCTGCGGCTCCATCTCGCCATTGTCGCATTCACCTTCCTCGTCTTCCCGCTGATCGGCCTCGGCTTTACAGCGCTCGCGGCGCCGGCGATCGGCGCGGCCTTCCTGCCCGGCACACTGTTCCTGTGCGCGCTGCCGACCACTGTCGCCTCGTCGATCGCGCTAGTCTCGATCGCCCGCGGCAATGTCGCCGCCTCGGTGATCGCCGCGGCGCTCTCAAGCATGCTCGGCGTCGTGCTGACGCCGCTGATTTTCGCCGCGCTGCTCTCGAGCTCGGGCGCGCCGGTCGATCTGTCGCAGATCGGCAAGGTCGTGCTGATCCTGGCGCTGCCCTTCGCCGCCGGCCAGATCTTCCGCCCGATCGTCGGCGGCTGGATAGAGGCGCATCCGGTGGTCGGGCGAACACTCGACCGGGTGACGATTCTCCTCGCCGTCTATGTCGCCCTCTCGGCGGCGGTCGGCGGCGGGCTCTTCGCCGGCATCGCTCTCTCGCGCTTCGCGCTGCTGCTAGCGGCGATGCTGATTCTGCTTGCGCTGATCGCCGGCGCGGCGATGGTCGGCGGCCGGCTTCTCGGCTTCGACTATGGCGACCGCACGGCGCTGCTCTTCGCCGCCGTCCAGAAGAGCGTGATTTCGGGGACGCCGATGGCGCGGATCCTGTTCCCGGGCGCCGAAGCCGGCCTCATCATCCTGCCGCTGATCGTCTATTACATCCCGATGCAGACGGTGACGGCGGTGATGGCGAGCCGGATGGGCGGGGCGCGCGACGCGGCCACCCCCCCTGCGTCGGCCGGGCGGTGAAGATCGACGGCCGGAAGACCGCGACTCCACGGCATGGTCGACCGAGGCCCCGAATTAGAGCGCTGGAATTCCACGGGACTTCTATCCCGAAATCGGTTCATCCGATCCGATGCAAACTTGCCCTTTTCGGGATTGCGCCAGTGTGGCATTGAGGGAAATCGGTCGAGCGCAGGGCTTCGGAGACTTGCTGGTTCGGCTGGATCCAGGGGAGGAATCATGCAGAAGAAATTGTTCATCGGCGCCGCGAGCGTCGCCATCGCAGCAGCAGCCATGCCGGCTCAGGCACAGGACCGCACGCTCGGCGACATCTTCCTCGTCGGCTATACCTTCTGTCCGCGGGGCTCGACCGAAGCGGCGGGTCAAATTATGTCGATATCGACGAATACGGCGCTTTTCTCGCTATACGGCACAACCTATGGCGGCAACGGCCAAACCACCTTCGCGCTGCCCGACCTGCGCAGCCGCAGCCCGGTCGGCCAGGGACAGGGCCCGGGATTGAGCAATTTCGTCCAGGGGCAGGTCGGCGGGGTGGAGAATATCACGCTGACCATCAACCAGATGCCGCAACACAACCACGATGGACGCGTGCGGGGTTCGACATCGACTCCAAATTCGAACAGTCCTTCGGGCAACACTTTCGCCACATTTGCTGCCGGCACCAACCAATATACGAACGGTCCCGACAATGTGACGATGGCGGACGAAGAGGTGCAGATTACCCGCACCGGCGGCAGCCAGCCCTTCGAAAACCGCAATCCCTATCTGGCGCTGCGCTATTGCGTCGCGCTCGAGGGTATCTTTCCGTCGCGAAACTGATCGCCGGAAGAGCTTCTGCGACAGCCCGGCGCGCATCTTTCGGTGCGCCGGGCTGTCGTCGGGAGGTTAGCTGAAGACCGACCAGCAGGTGTGTTCGACGAGGCGCTCGAGGGCCAGTGCACCGACCAGCGAGGTGCCCGCCTCGTTGAGCCCCGGCGACCAGACCGCGATCGAGCCTTCGCCGGGCGCCACCACGAACACGCCGCCGCCGACGCCGCTCTTTCCGGGCAGGCCGATGCGGAAGGCGAAATCGCCCGAATTGTCGTAATGGCCGCAATTCATCATCACCGCGTTGATGCGCCGGCAGCGGCGCGAGGAGAGGATACGCTCGCCGGTCACCGGATCCTTGCCATCGAATGCGAGGAACAGGCCCGCCCGCGCGAGCTGCGCGCAGGAAAGCGACAGCGCGCAATGGCGGAAATAGGCCGACAGCACGACCTCGACCTCATTCTCGAGATTGCCGAAGCTGGCCATGAAATGCGCAAGGCCGCGGTTGCGCGCGCCGGTCGCGCTTTCCGACATCGCGACCTCGTAATCGATATCGATCGAGGAATCCTCGGCATGGTCGCGCAGCACCGAAAGGAGCCGCTCGATCGCCGCGTCGGCATCGCCATTGTCGATCAGGTGATCGGTGACGACGATCGCTCCGGCATTCATCAGCGGATTGCGCGGGATGCCCCGTTCGGCCTCGAGCTGGACGATCGAATTGAAGGCGGTGCCCGAGGGCTCGCGCCCGACACGGTGCCACAGGGCATCGCCGACCTTGTCGAGCGCGAGGGCGAAGGTGAAGACCTTGGAGATCGACTGGATCGAAAAACCCTCTTCGGCATCGCCGGCGCGGTGGCAGGCACCGTCAGGCGTGGCGATGGCGATGCCGAATTTGTTCGGATCGGCCTTGGCGAGCGCCGGGATATAATCGGCCACCCGCCCCTCGCCGCGATGCGGGGCGATGTCCTCGGCGATCCGGTCGACAATGGCCTGCAGATCCATGGCGCCGGTCTAGCCGCCTTGCGATCAGTGGACCACCCAGCGCAGCAGATAGGCGATTGCCGCAACGGTGCCGACACCGCCGGCCCAGAACAGCGCGAACCAGCCGAGCCGCACCGGCAAGGGTCGCCGCTCAGTGATAACCGGCCTCATCGACCTTGCCGCGGAACACCCAATAGGCCCAAGCCGTGTAACCGGCGATCAAGGGGACGAGGACAGCCGCGCCGACCAGCATGAAGATCTGGCTCTCGCGCGGCGCCGCGGCGTCGAAGATCGAGACGCGACCCGGAATGACGTCGGGCCAGATCGAGACGCCGAGCCCGACCATCGCCAAGAGGAACAGCGCCAGCACCCAGAAGAACGGCCGATAGTCGCGCCCGGCGCGCAGGTCGCGCCAGGCCATGAATGCGGCGCCGGCGACGAGCAGCGGCATCGGGATTGTCGCGAACAATCCCGGCCGCTCGAACCAGCGTTCGAAATATTGCGGTTCGACGAAGGGCGTCGCGAGGCTCACCGCGCCGATCGCCGCGAGCAGCGCCGGCACCGTCCAGACGGCATAGCGCCGCGCATCGGCCTGGATCTCGCCGGTCGTCTTCATCACCAGCCAGCAGGCGCCGAGCGCCGCATAGCCGATCACCAGCGCGACACCGCAAAGCAGGCTGAAAGGCGTCAGCCAATCCCACCAGCCGCCGCCATAGGCGCGGCCCTCGACCTCGATGCCCTGCAACAGCGCGCCGAGCGTGATCCCCTGCGCGAAAGTCGCGACGAGCGATCCGGCCGAGAAGCCGAAATCCCAGAAGGCGCGGTGGCCGGGATCGCGCCAGCGGAATTCGAAGGCGACTCCCCGGAAGACGAGGCCGAGCAGCATCGCGATCAGCGGCGCATAGAGCGCCGGCAGGATCACCGCATAGGCGAGCGGGAAGGCCGCCAGCAGCCCTCCGCCGCCCAATACCAGCCAGGTCTCGTTGCCGTCCCAGACCGGCGCGATGGCGTTCATCGCCATGTTGCGCTCCTTGCCGACGCTAAAGCCCTTGAAGAGGATGCCGATACCGAGATCGAAACCGTCCATCACCACATAGGCGGCGATGCCGATGGCGATGATCAAGGCCCAGATGACGGTGAGCGTCGGATCCTGCATCAGCCTTTCTCCCCCTTGATCTGCGAGGCGGGCGTGATGCCGGCGGTGCGGATCGGACCCGAATCCTCATCTCCGAGCGGCTGCTCGTCGGTCTCCGGCGGATGCGCCATGAGCTTAAGAATATAGAGAGTACCGGCCGCGAACACCGAGAAATAGACGATGACGAAGGCGATCAGCGATCCCGACACCGCCGGCGCCGCGAGCGGCGAGACGGCGTCCTCTGTGCGCATGACGTGGTAGATCACCCAGGGCTGGCGCCCGACCTCGGTGGTGATCCAGCCGGCGATCACCGCGACGAAGCCCGACGGACCCATGACGAGAGCGAAGCGATGCAGCCAGCGCGCCTCAAAGAGCTTGCCGCGCAGCCGCGCCCAAAGACTCCAGAGGCCGAGCCCGAGCATCAGGAAACCGATGCCGACCATCACCCGAAACGACCAGAAGACGATGCCGACCGGCGGCCGATCCTCCTCGGGCACCGTGTCGAGCCCGGCGAGCGGCGCATTCGGATCGTGCTTGAGAATCAGCGAGGAGAGCTTCGGGATCTCGACCGCGTAACGCACCGTTTCGGCCTCGCTGTCGGGGATACCGAACAGAATCAGCGGCGCGCCGTCGGGGTGGCTCTGATAATGGCCCTCCATCGCCATCACCTTGGCAGGCTGGTGCTCGAGCGTGTTGAGGCCGTGGAGATCGCCGACGAAGATCTGCACCGGCACGGCCAACGCCGCCATCCACATCGCCATCGAAAACATCGCCCGGACATTCTTGTTGCCGCGCCCCTTCAACAGGTGCCAGGCGCCGACCCCGCCGACCACCATCGCCGTGGTCAAATAGGCGGCGATCACGGTGTGGACGAGCCGGTAGGGAAAACTCG
Organism: Sphingomonadales bacterium; assembly: GCA_020200935.1. GTDB lineage: Bacteria > Pseudomonadota > Alphaproteobacteria > Sphingomonadales > Sphingomonadaceae > Parasphingopyxis. The sequence goes on along the minus strand of JAIVHR010000013.1, from coordinate 2,852 downwards.
GATTGAAGATCACGTCGAACCAGCTGCCGGCGAGGATATACTGGCCGACGGCGTTGGTCGTAAAGCCGACCGGCGTCTGCATCCAGCTGTTGACCGACAGGATCCAAAAGGCCGAGATCGCGGTGCCGACGGCGACCATCAGCGTCGCCGCGAAATGCAGCTTCTTGCCGACCTTCTCCATCCCGAACAGCATGACGCCGAGAAACCCGGCCTCGAGGAAGAAGGCGGTCAGCACCTCATAAGCCATCAGCGGCCCGATGATCGGCCCGGCGCGGTCCGAAAAGACCGACCAGTTGGTGCCGAACTGGTAGGACATGACAATGCCGGAGACGACGCCCATCGCGAAGGTCACGGCGAAGATCTTGAGCCAGTAGCGGAACAGCTTCAGATAGCGGTCGCGCCCGGTCTTGAGCCACAGCCCCTCGAGCACCGCGAGATAGCTCGCCAGCCCGATCGACAGCGCCGGGAAGATGAAATGGAACGAGACCGTGAAGGCGAATTGAATCCGCGCGAGCAACAGGGCGGTCTCGGCATCGGGCATCGGGTTTCCCTTAGCATCAATCGCCTCCCCTTTGGCAGCCCATTGCGCGTGCGAATTGATTTATCTTAATTGCGCGCCGCGCATTCAGGCAGGTCGGTGAGAACTCGGAAGCCCGCCTGACCATCGATATCGCACTCTCGCTGTATTATAATGATAATACGCCTCTTGAAAGCGTCACGGATTGGCGGCATCTAGGGGAGAACAACAGAAGGACGGGGACATGGCGACAACACCGCAAAGCGAACAGACAGCCGAAAGCGAAACCGCAACGGCGACCAAGACCGAAACCAAGCTCAAGCTCGACGCTCCCGATCCCTTGCCGACATTGACGGCCGAGAACGCCGTCGGGCTCGTTCCAGTCGATGTCGAGAAGCAGAAAAAACACAATGAGAAGGTCGCGAGCTTCGTCGACGAACTTGCCGCGCTCGACGCCAAGAGCCCCGAATTCGGCGCCAAGGTCGATCAGATCGCGGCGATGGGCAACAAGGAAATCCGCGACGCTGCTGGACAGTCGAACCGGTTTCTCGACCGGCCGATCCGTTCGATGGACGAGAATTCGACGATCGGCGCCGATCTTTCCGAGCTCCGCCGCACGGTCGAGGATCTCGATCCGGCCAAGCACGGCAAGCTGACGGGGCGCAAGAAGCTGTTCGGCATCATTCCCTTCGGCAACAAGCTGCGGCGCTATTTCGATTCCTACAAATCCGCCCAGAACCACATTTCGGCGATTCTCAAGCGGCTCGCCTCGGGCAAGGACGAGCTCTTGAAGGACAATGCCGCGATCTCCGTCGAGCGGCAGAAGCTCTGGGACGCGATGGGGCGGCTCGAAGAAATGATCTATGTCGCCAAGGCGCTCGACACGGCGATCGAGGACAAGGCCGTCGAGCTCGAATCGACCGACCCCGAAAAGGCGGTGGCGATCAAGGAGACCGCGCTCTTCTACGTTCGCCAGCGCACCCAGGATCTGCTGACCCAGATGGCGGTCACCGTGCAGGGCTATCTCGCGCTCGATCTGGTCAAGAAGAACAATGTCGAGCTGATCAAGGGCGTCGACCGCGCCTCGACGACCACCGTCGGTGCGCTGCGCACCGCGGTCACCGTCGCCCAGGCGATGACCAACCAGCGGCTGGTGCTCGACCAGATTACCGCGCTCAACACGACAACCGCCAACATGATCGATTCGACCGGCGACATGCTGCGCACCCAGACCGGCGAAATCCACCGCCAGGCGGCGAGCTCGACGATCCCGATCGAGACGCTCCAGCGCGCCTTCCAGAATATCTACGAGACGATGGACGAGATCGACCGCTTCAAGCTCGAAGCGCTCGGCACGATGAAGCAGACGGTCACCGTGCTCTCCGACGAGGTCGAGAAATCGAAGGGCTATATCGCCCGCGCCGAGGGCGCCGAGCAGGCGCAGAAGCAGCATGATTCGCCCTTCAAGGCGCTCGAGGGGTAGATTTGGACAAGCCTTTCCCCTTCCCCGTTAGTGCTGAGCTTGCCGAAGCACGTTTCCCGGTATCGAAACGCCCTTCGACAGGCTCAGGGCTGACGGAGTTTGGTGGCTGCCGATGAGCAAATCCGAACGCATCATGGCGCAGGCCGACGAGCTGCTGCGCCGCGTCTCGCCGGCGGCGCGCGATCTCGCCAAGCGGCAGCGCCGGCGGAGGCAGCAGGAGCTGGTCAAACGCGTCCGCCGGGCAGTGATCGCCGCGGTCGTCGCCTTTCTCGCCATGGCGCTCGCCGGCGGCATCCTCAGCCTGTTCAGCGACGGCTGGCTGCTGATGATGATCCTCGTCACCGCCGTGCTCGCCTTCGGCTTTCTCGTTTTCCCGGGCAGCGGCGAACCGACCTCCGAAAGGCTGGCCGAAGCCGAGCTGCCGGCGCTTCCCGCACGGACCGAACAATGGCTCGCCAGCCAGCGTCTCGCGCTCCCGCCGCCTGCCGCTCGCCAGCTCGACACGATCGCCACGCGGCTCGAGGAATTGCGCCCCCAGCTCGCCAATCTCGATCCGCGCGAACCGGCCGCGGTCGAAGTCCGCCGCCTCGTCGGCGTCGAGCTGCCCGAGCTCGTCGAAGGCTACAAACGCGTCCCCGATCACCTGCGCAAGGATTCGGGCGACGGCCGCAGCCCCGAAAAGCAGCTGATGGAGGGGCTCGATATCGTCGAGAATGAAATCCAGCGCATGACCCGCCAGCTCGCCGCCGGCGAACTCGACGCGCTGGCCACCCAAGGCAAGTTCCTCGAACTCAAATATCGCGGCGATAGCGAGTTGAGCGACTCCTAAATCCCCGCATACCAGGCATAATC
>JAIVHR010000300.1 GCA_020200935.1 Sphingomonadales bacterium | reverse complement strand
ATGTCCATCTGCGCGACGAAGGGCCGCGCGATGCCCTGCCCGTCATCCTCCTCCACGGCTCGAACGCGGACTTGCACACGTGGCAGGCGTGGACTGACGCGCTGTCGGGCAGATACCGTGTGATCCGCTACGACCAGGCGGGCCATGGCCTTACCGGCCCCGTCCCGGGCGGCGACTATTCGCGCGCGGCGATGGCGGCGGATGTCGGGCGTGTGGCCGATGCGCTCAGTCTCGACCGCTTCGTGCTCGGAGGGAACTCGATGGGTGGCGGGGTCGCGTTGGAGTATGCGCTGGCGCATCCCGGTCGCCTCGCAGGGCTGGTCCTCGTCGATACCTCGGGTGCGCCGCGGCTCGAGCAAGCGGACGGCAACCTCGCCTTCACGCTCGCTCGCGTTCCTGTGGTGCGCGAACTGATGGCGCAGGTGACGCCGCGCTCGCTAGTCGAAAGGAGCCTCAGCCAAAGCGTCTCCAACAAGGCTGTCGTCACGCCGGCGACCGTCGACCGCTATTGGGAGCTCCTGCGCTACCCCGGCAATCGGGAGGCGACGATGCGGCGGTTCTCGCAGGCTTACAATCCGTTCGAAGAGGGGCGGCTCCGTCGGCTTAGCGTGCCGACGTTGGTCATATGGGGTGAGGAAGACCGGCTGATCCCGCTTTCGTCAGGCCGCTGGCTGGCTGAGCGCCTTCCGCGCGCCACGCTGGTGACCTACCCCGGTATCGGCCACATCCCGATGGAGGAAGCCCCGCAGAAAAGCGCAAGCGACCTCGCCCGCTGGCTCGCCGCTCTCGAAAGCCGCCCCTGACCCCCGGGTAACTTTACTCCCCGCGGGCTTTGCCTAATGGTGCGGCGCACCGCGGAACGGAGGATAAGCTTGCGCAAGCTCGGACTAATCGGGGGGATGAGCTGGGTCTCGACCCGCACGTACTACGATTACATCAACCGCATGGTCCAGAAGGACAGCTCGAAGCTCACCAGCGCTCCGCTGTTGATCGAGAGCCTCGATTTCGCCCAGCTCTATGCACTGCAGGACAAAGCCGACTGGGACCGGGCCGCTGGGGTCCTGTGCGATTCAGCGAAGCGGCTCGAGGCCGCGGGCGCCGGGGCGCTGATCATCGGCGCCAATTCGATGCACAAAGTCTATGACCGGGTGGCCGAGGCGATTTCGCTTCCAATACTTCATATCGCCGACTGCGTCGGAGCCAAGATGAAGGCAAAGGGTGTCGAAAGCGCCGCGCTGATCGGAACGCGCAATGTCATGATCGAAAGCTTTTTCCGCCAGCGCCTGGTGGCTCACGGGGTCGATCTGCTGCCGCCCGACATGGAAGTGGTCGAGGAGGTCGACCGGATCATCTACGACGAGCTGATGATGGGCAAGGTCACCCGCGACGCCGAGCGCAAGCTCAGGACGATTATCACCCAGAAGGAAAAGGACGGCGCAAAGGCGATCGTGCTAGCCTGCACCGAGCTTGATCAGATCGTCGACATCGATGCCAACGTGCTGCCGATCTTCGATTCGACGCAGATCCACAGCAAAGCGGCGGCCGACTGGATCCTCGGCAAGGATTGAGAAGCGCGGCCACAGGCCCTAGACGCCCCAAGGCATGGACCGCACCCCCTTCGCCGCCGATCCCGCGAGCTCACGGGGGCGAGAATTCGCCGAGAACCGCGACGGCGCGCGGGGGCCGCGCAGCGAATTCCAGCGTGACCGCGATCGCATCGTCCATTCGATCGCCTTTCGCAGACTGCGCTCGAAGACGCAGGTCTTCATCGCGCCCGACGGCGATCACTACCGCACCAGGCTGACGCACAGCATCGAGGTCGCGCAGCTCGGGCGGACGTTGGCGCGCGCGCTCGGGCTCGACGAGGACCTGACCGAGGCGCTGTGCCTCTCGCACGACCTCGGCCATCCGCCGTTCGGCCACGCGGGCGAAAAGGCGCTCGGCGAGGCGATGGCGCGGCACGGCGGGTTCGATCACAACGCGCACTCGCTGCGAAC
>JAIVHR010000129.1:1085-3095 GCA_020200935.1 Sphingomonadales bacterium | reverse complement strand
GATATCATCGGCGAATTCACCACCTCCTCGACCGTCACGACATCGCGCAGCATCGCATGCTCGTTATGCTGCGCATGGGTCGATGCGGCGACCTTGATCCAGGCGAGCTGCTCGGCTGTCGTGCCGAATTCATGCATGTGGCGCATGGCGACCATGCCGTATGTGTTGTGGGTCGTGCCGCCGCACCAGCTTTCGAAAGCCGCTTCATGCGCGCCGTTCGGCCGGCGGCGAAAGGGTTCGGAGCGCGGCCGCCCGGCCATCGTGATCAGCGCGACCCTGCATTTGCCGAGCGCGATCGCTTGGGCGGCGTGGCCGACATGCAGGATCGGCGAGGAGCCGCCGGTCTCGGTGTTGTCGACATGGGTCAGCCGGGTCAGCCCCAGATAGTCACCCATCGACAGACCGCCAAAGCCCGGCGCGTCGCCGGCGCAGAAATAGCCGTCGACGTCATCGAGCGACAGCCCGGCATCGGCGAGCGCGCCTGCCGCGCATTGGGCATGCAGCTCGGGCGTCGAGATGTCGGGCGCCTTGCGCACGGGATGCTCGAAGGCGCCGGCGACAAAGGCCCTGCCCCTGATGGTCATGGCCAAACTCCCCTCTCCCCCTTGAAGGGGGAGAGGATACGTAGACTTGGCAGCTTGCTGCCTAGTCGCAGTTGGAGAGGGGGTGAGCGCAGCTTTGCTGCGCGCGAAGCTTCGCTTCGCTCACCCCCTCTCCAGCTCCGCCTAAGCTCGTTCCTCGCTAAGGCTCCACATCCTCTCCCCCTCGAGGGGGAGAGGAAACACAGGGCATCGCACATGTTTTCCCTCTCCTCCCGCAAGAGCGGGGGGAGAGGGATGTGGAGCCTTAATGAGCCCGGAGCGCAGCGAAGGGGGAATTTAGGCGGAGCTGGGTGAGGGGGGTGCGCAGCTTTGCTGCGCGCGGAGCTTCGCTCCGCCACCCCCTCTCCAACTACGTCCAGGTTCACTGCGTTCACCAAGACTTCGTATCCTCTCCCCCTCGAGGGGGAGAGGAAAGGGGCGTCGCCCATCCTCTGCGATTCCCCGTCAAGCCGCATCGGCCCCCACCACATCCATCGCCACCTGCTTCACCGCCTTGTAATCGAGCTTGCCGTTGGGCGCGCGGCCGACGCTGTCGACGAAGACGAAGTCGCGCGGCACCTTATAATCGGCAAGCTGGGTGCGGACGTGGGCGCGGAGCGCGTCTTCTCCGGGATTGCCGGCGCCCGGTTCGAGCTCGATGACGGCGCAGATGCGCTCGCCCCATTTGGGGTCGGGCAGGCCGGTGACGGCGACGTCGCGCACCGCCTCGTGCCGCCGCAGCGCCTCCTCGACCTCCTCGGGAAACACCTTCTCGCCGCCCGTATTGATGCATTGCGATCCGCGGCCGAGAATTTCGAGGCTGCCGTCGGCATTCACCAGCGCCCAGTCGCCGGGCATGCACCAGCGTTCGCCGTCGATCACCGGGAAAGTCTTCGCGGTCTTTTCCTCGTCCTTGTAATAGCCGACCGGGTTGAAACCGCCGACCGCGAGCAGTCCTTTCTCGCCCGATCCGGGCTCGACGCGCTTGTGATCCTCGGTGAAGACGGCGCAGGTCTCGCCGATCGCGAAACGCGCGGTCTGCGTCTCGCCCTGCGCATTGGTGATCGACAGCCCCATGCCGAGCGCTTCGGAGGAGGAATAGCTGTCATAGAGATTGACCTGCGGCATGTGGCGGATCAGGCCCATTTTCGTCTCGCGCGTCCACATCGCCCCCGAGGAGGTGATCAACAGCACGCTCGAGAGATCCCAGCGGTCCGGATTCGCTTCGAGCGCATCGAGGATCGGCCTGGCGAAGGGCTCGCCGACGATCGTCCAGCGCGTCGCGCGGTGGCGGGCGGCGGTGTCGAGCATCTCCTCGGGTGAGAATTTGCCGGTCGGCAGCAGGATCACCGTGCCGCCCGATCCCAGCGCCATGAAGGCTGAGAGCAGCCCGGTGCCGTGCATCAGCGGCGGCGCGACGAGCGAGCGC
>JAIVHR010000129.1:0-940 GCA_020200935.1 Sphingomonadales bacterium | reverse complement strand
CGTCATTATGGCGGCCCCAGTCGGCGACGACCGGGCGGCTCGCCGGCGTCTCGGCGATCGTGTCCTCATAGCGGACGGCCCAGTCGGGGCAGGTCGCCTCCCCGGCGCCGACGGCGATCCAGCGCCTGACCGTATCGAGCCGGTCGCGGACCGCTTGAATCGTCTCCGCGTACCGGACGTCGAACACCACCGCCTCGGCATCGGCATTGTCGATCAGATATTCGAGCTCGGAGGCGGTGTAGCGATAATTGATGTTGAGCGGCGCGAAGCCGGCCTTGAAACCGGCATAATAGACGACGAGATATTCGGCCCGGTTGGGCATGTAGGCGGCGAGCTTCGATTGCCGCGTCAGCCCTTCGCCGATCAGCCAACCCGCCAGCGCGTCCGCCTGCCGGTCGAGCTCGCCCCAGCTCATTTCATCTTCGCCCTGGATCACCACCGGCGCATCGGGCTGCGCCTCGGCGATCGATTCCCACAAGGTGGCATAGGTCCAGACGATTTCGCTCATCGTGCCGGCGCTCCTATCGCCGCGTCGCGCAGCTCGATGTCGCGCGCTTCGGCCTCGCGCAGCTTCAACGTCTCGAGATTGCGCTCATGCCGCGCGCGGGTGATCGGATAGAAGACGAGGATCAGCGCGCCCAATGTCCACAGCCCGATCGAGAAGGGGATATAATGGATGACGAGGCTGTCGACGGCCACCTCCGATATCGTGTCGGGATCGGCATTTTCGGGGAATTGCGACAGCGCGAGCACCTGGCCGGCGACGAAGATGCCGAGCGCGGTCGAACATTGCTGCATGAAGCTCGCGGCCGAGAAAAAGGTGCCCGAACTCTGCCGCCCGATCTCGACCTCGCTGTCGTCGACGACATCGGCGAGCATCGAGGAGGTGTTGATCAGGCTGATCGCCACCATCGCGCCATAGACCGCGCCGACCAGGAAC
>JAIVHR010000299.1 GCA_020200935.1 Sphingomonadales bacterium | reverse complement strand
ATTTAGCTACGGATCGGGCGGTGAACAGAGGGCGCGGCGTCAAGCCGCGAGCTTCAGCTCCATCCGGTCCCAGATCTCGATCAGCGCCCCGGTCAGTTCGCGCATCATTTCGGGCGTGTGGCTCGGGCCCGGGGTGAAGCGCAGGCGCTCGGTGCCGCGCGGGACGGTCGGGTAATTGATCGGCTGAACGTAGACGCCGTATTCGGCGAGCAGGATGTCGCTGATCCGCTTGGTCTTGACCGGATCGCCGACGATCAGCGGGACGATGTGGGTGGTCGAATCCATCACCGGCAGCCCGGCCTCGGCGAACATCGCCTTGAGCTGCGCCGCGGAAATCTGCTGGGCGTCGCGTTCCTCGCTCGATTGCTTGAGATGCCGCACGCTGGCCAGCGCACCGGCGACGAGCACCGGCGAGAGGCTGGTGGTGAAGATGAAACCCGGCGCATAGCTTCTGACGACGTCGATGATCGTCTGGTCGGCGGCGATATAGCCGCCCATCACGCCGACCGCCTTGGCGAGCGTGCCCTCGATGATCGTCACCCGGTCGGCCACGCGATCGCGCTCGGTGATGCCGCCGCCATGCGGCCCGTACATGCCGACCGCATGGACCTCGTCGCAATAGGTCAGCGCGTTGTATGTGTCGGCAAGATCGCAGATCGCCGCGATCGGCGCGACATCGCCATCCATCGAATAGACGCTTTCGAAGGCGATCAGCTTGGGCGCCTCGGGATCCTCGGCCGCGAGCAATTCCTCCAGATGATCGAGATCGTTATGCCGCCAGATCCGCTTCTCGCAGCCGGCATTGCGGATGCCGGCAATCATCGAGGCGTGGTTGAGCTCGTCGGAGAAGACGATGCATCCCGGAAGGAGTTTGCCGAGCGTCGCCAGGGTCGCCTCGTTCGAAATGTAGCCGCTGGTGAACAGCAGCGCGCCCTGCTTCTCATGGAGATCGGCGAGCTCGCGCTCCAGCTCGATATGATAATGCGTGTTGCCGCCGATATTGCGCGTGCCGCCCGATCCGGCGCCGACATCGTGGAGCGCTTCCTCCATCGCCTCGACGACCTTGGGATGCTGGCCCATCGAGAGATAATCGTTCGAGCACCAGACGACGATCGGCTTGGGGCCGTTGTGCCCGGCGAAGCAGCGGGCGTTCGGATAGGCGCCCTTGTTGCGCAGAATCTCGATGAACACGCGGTAGCGGCCCTCTTCGTGAAGGCGCTCGATGGCTTGCGAAAAGACGCGGTTGTAATCCAATTCATCCCCCGGGGATCGCTTGCAGCCCATCTAATGGCTCGAATCGGCCATTTCCAGCGATAACGACTCGCAATAAGCACCGAGCGCAGCGAGGCGCCCCCGCGAAGGCAGGGGCTCAGGGCCGCAGGCGCCGTCCCAAACCGCCCTGGGCTCCCGCTTTCGCGGGAGCACAAAAGACCTTAGAGGAATTCGAAACCCTCGAAGCCGTAGCCGCGCATGCCCTCGAACAGCGCTTCATCGCCGGGTCCCGCGCCGATGACCAGCATGGCGGGCGGCGGGGCGGCATCGGGCCAGGGCTGACGTTCGGTCAGATGAGCAATGCGGCGGGCTATGCCGTCGCCGCCATGAACGAAGCTAACCGGATGCGGCGCGGCGGCGGCGAGCTGCTCCTCGACCAGCGGGAAATGGGTGCAGGCGAGAACTATGGTGTCGATCTCGCCGCCGCGCGGTTGCGAGAAGAGCTTGTCGAGGATCGAGGCGAATTCCTCCACCGGCGGCGTATCGCCGGCGACATGGTGCTCGGCGAGCTCGACCAGCCGCGCGCTGCCATGCCGGATGACCGTGCAGTCGCTGGCGAAATCCCGGTTGAGATTGTCGACATAGGGCTGGCGCACGGTCGATTCGGTGCCGAGTACGCCGATTACGCGGGTTTTCGAGATCTCGGCGGCAGGCTTGATCGCCGGCACCGTGCCGACGATCGGCAGATGGAGCGCCGCGCGCACCGGATCGAGCGCGATCACCGAGGCGGTGTTGCAGG
>JAIVHR010000175.1 GCA_020200935.1 Sphingomonadales bacterium | reverse complement strand
GGTGGGTTGCAACCACGCCTCCATGAACCCCTCCGCATCGGTGGTCCACAAATGGATGACGCGCAGTTCGCCCGCAGCGAGTTCGAACGGTAACGCTTCCTGGGCCGCCGCAGGCGTGGTGGGGATTGCCAGCAACAGTGCGGCCAATAGTGCGCGAAGGTTCATTCGTCCGCTCCGGCAGGGACATAGAGATCGCCGCCCGCTCGGTAACGCTCGGCCATCTCCTCCATGCCGGCTTCAGCGTCGGCGCCCGCCGTATCGGCTGCCAGAAAGCTCTCCGAATTCTGCTTCGCCGCGAACTCGCGCACTTCCTGCGTGATCTTCATCGAGCAGAATTTGGGTCCGCACATCGAGCAGAAATGCGCGGTCTTCGCCCCCTCCGCCGGCAGCGTCTGGTCGTGGAACTGCTCCGCGGTGTCGGGGTCGAGCGAGAGGTTGAACTGGTCGCGCCAGCGGAATTCGAACCTCGCCTTCGACAGCGCGTCGTCCCTCACCTGCGCCGCCGGATGACCCTTGGCGAGGTCGGCGGCGTGGGCGGCGAGCTTGTAGGTGACGACGCCGACCTTGACATCGTCGCGGTCGGGCAGGCCGAGATGCTCCTTGGGGGTGACGTAACAGAGCATCGCGGTGCCGTACCAGCCGATCTGCGCGGCGCCGATGCCGCTGGTGATATGATCATAGCCCGGCGCGATATCGGTGGTCAGCGGGCCGAGCGTGTAGAACGGCGCCTCGCCGCAGGCTTCGAGCTGTTTCTCCATATTCTCCTTGATCTTGTGCATCGGCACATGGCCGGGGCCCTCGATCATCACCTGAACGTCCTGATCCCAGGCCAGCTTGGTCAGCTCGCCCAAGGTGTAGAGTTCGGCGAACTGGGCCTCGTCATTGGCGTCGGCGATCGAGCCGGGGCGCAATCCGTCGCCGAGGCTGAAGGCGATGTCGTAGGCCTTCATGATCTCGCAGATCTCGCCGAAGCGCTCGTAGAGGAAGCTCTCCTTGTGATGGGCGAGGCACCATTTCGCCATGATCGATCCGCCGCGGCTGACGATGCCGGTGACGCGCTTCGCGGTCAGCGGGACGTAGGGCAGGCGGACGCCGGCATGGATGGTGAAATAATCGACGCCCTGTTCGGCCTGCTCGATCAATGTGTCGCGGAAGATCTCCCAGGTCAGGTCCTCGGCGATGCCGCCGGTCTTTTCGAGCGCCTGGTAGATCGGCACGGTGCCGATCGGGACGGGCGCGTTGCGGATGATCCATTCGCGGGTGTCGTGGATGTTGCGGCCGGTCGACAGGTCCATGACGGTGTCGGCGCCCCAGCGGATCGACCAGACCATCTTGTCGACCTCGGCGGCGACGTCGGAGGCGACGGCCGAATTGCCGATATTGGCGTTGACCTTGACCAGGAAATTGCGCCCGATCGCCATCGGCTCGCTCTCGGGATGGTTGACGTTCGAGGGGATGATCGCGCGGCCGCGGGCGACCTCGTCGCGGACGAATTCGGGGGTGACGTAATCGGGGATGGCGGCGCCGAAGTCTTCCCCGTCGCGCGCGTACTCGGCGAGGCGTTCGCGGCCGAGATTTTCGCGCTCGGCGACATATTCCATTTCGGGGGTGACGATGCCCTTACGCGCATAGTGCATCTGGGTGACGTTCTGGCCGGGCTTGGCTCTGAGCGGGCGCTTGATCACGCCGGGGAACTGCGCGACGCCGGAGGAGCGATCGGGGCCGAGCTGGCCATTATCCTCGGGCCGCACCTCGCGCGCGTCGTAGCTCTCGACATCGCCGCGCGCCATCACCCAATCACGCCGCAGCGCGGGGAGGCCGGCCATGATGTCGATGCTCGCTTCGGGATCGGTATAGGGCCCGCTGGTGTCGTAGACGCGCACCGGCGCCTCGCCGGTTTCCAGTTCGATTTCGCGCATCGCGACGCGGATGCCCGATCCCGAATGCGCGGCGACGTGGACTTTCTTCGAGCCGCGGATCGGGCCGGTGGTGACGCCGATCTCGGTACGCGCGTTTATGTCTGCCATGGGGAAGGACTTTCTGTTTGCGGGATATCAAAGGCGGAGCAGACCGACGGCGCCGATGCCGAGGCCGATCAGGATCGAGAGGATCGCCCAGAGCCGGCTCGCCGATCCCATCAGCCGCGCCGCGAAGCCGAGAAAGAGATCGCCGGCGGCAAGGATCAGCGCCCCCTCGACGATCATCCAGCCGCCGATCACGGTGACGACGACGGCGAGCCAGTCGTCGGGCCGCCAGGGATTGGCGAGATAGATGATCGCGCCCAGTGCCAGCACGACGATACCGGTCAGGAATCGCAACGCGCTATTCTGACCGAAATCGCCGACCATGCTCGTCCAGAAGCCGGGCTTGCGCAGCTCGCCGATGCCGGCGGCGAGCGCGTAGATGCCGAAAAACAGCGCGATCCAGGCGGGCAATTGTCCTTCGTCGATCATCGGGATTCTCCTCGCTCGCGACCGGAGCGAGGGCACGGATCCCGCACTGTCGTGGTTCGACAGGCGCCGCTCCCTCCCTCCGCCGGTGGTCCATCGACTGGATGGGCCGGATCAGGTTCGACGGGTCGCGCGGACTTCAACCGCCCTCTCAGCCTCATGGCTCCCCGGGGACGCGCCCTTGATAGCGGTTCGGTTGCGAGCTGGGAAGGGGAGGCTCAGAAGCCGAGGCCGAGCTGGGCGTCTTCGCGTGGGGCGGCGGGCTTCTCCTCGCGCCCGAAACCCGAAATCGTCAGCCCGAGCAGCCGTACGCCGCGGGCGTCGGGGACGAGGGTGCCGAGCAACTCGCAGCCGATGGCGAGGAGCTCATCGCGGCTTGCCACGGGCTCGGGCAGCGATCGGGCGCGGGTCGGGGTTTCGAAATCGGCATAGCGCAGCTTGAGGGTCACCGTGCGGCCCTTCGCCCCAGCCTTCCCGGCGCGCTCCCAGACGATGTCGGCGATCTCGGCGAGCTTGGCCTCCATCTCGTCGCGCGCATGGAGGTCTTCGAAATAGGTCCGTTCGGCACCCAGCGACTTGCGGATGCGGTGGGCTTTCACCGCGCGATCGTCGATGCCGCGCGCGGCGCGATGATAATAGCGCGCCGAGCTGCGGAAATGCCGCTCGAGGAATTCGAGGCTCTGCGCGGCGAGATCGGCGCCGGTCTCAATGCCGAGCGCCTGCATCTTCTCCGCCGTTTTCGGACCGACGCCGTGGAAGCGGCGGACGGGAAGCCGGGCGACGAATGCCGGGCCTTGCTTCGGCGTGACGACGCACAGGCCGTCGGGCTTGTTCTGGTCGCTGGCGAGCTTGGCGAGAAACTTGTTGTAGGAGACCCCGGCCGAGGCGGTGAGGCCGGTCGCCTCGCTGATCCGCGCGCGGATATCCTCGGCGATCGCCGTCGCGGTCGGCAGCTTGCGGCAGGCGGTGACGTCAAGATAGGCCTCGTCGAGCGACAGCGGCTCGACCAATTCGGTGTATTCGCGGAAGATCGCGCGGATCTGATTCGAGACGGCGCGATAGACATCGAAGCGCGGCTTGACGAAGATCAGGTCGGGGCAGCGCCGCTGGGCGGTCACCGAGGGCATCGCCGATTTGACGCCGAACTTGCGCGCCTCATAGCTCGCCGCCGCCACCACCCCGCGCCCGCTCGATCCGCCGACCGCGACAGGCTTGCCGCGCAGCTCCGGATTGTCGCGCTGCTCGACGCTCGCGAAGAAGGCATCCATGTCGATATGGATGATCTTGCGGAGCGAGGGATCGTCGGGGGTGTCGGCCACGGCGGGCTTATGCCAAATTGGGCGGCGGCGCGCTAATACGAGATGCAAGGAAATGGACGATGGGCCTGTTTGGTACGAAATCGCCGGTCGAGCCCGACGAATGGGAGTGGATGCTCGCTTCCTTCAAATGGCTGCTCGAGGAATATGGCGGTGCTGAAATGCATCGCCGGCAGGCGCTCATCCTGCCGACCGAGGATTTTTTCGCCGTGCCGTCAGATCGCGAAGAAATCGCCCGTGCCCTGTTTGAACAGACCAAGCTTCATGCGGGCATGCGCGATTGGCCCGCGACCCTCGCAGCTGGCGAGAGGGGTAGGGAACGCTCGGTGCAGCCGGGTTTCGCGCTCGTTCATCAGAACGACGCCAATCTCGGCGAATTCCGGTTGCGCACGACGGGCGACCGGCAGGTCGAGGCCGACATTCGATACAATCCCGACCTGGTCGACGCGCCGGAGGCGCTGATCGCGACTCTGGCGCATGAACTCGCCCATTATCTGCTCTGTTCCGCGCGGACGCGCGCGCCGGGCGGCGAAGCGCTACACGAGCATCTGACCGATTTATGCGCAGTGTTTCTCGGCTTCGGCATTTTTCTGGCCAACAATGCGCGGTCATTTGCCGCCTTTTCGGAGTTCGACCAGATGGGATGGCAAAGCAGCCTGCAAGGCTATCTCAGCGAGAAAGCCCTGGTCACCGCGCTGGTGGTCTCGGAGAGCCTGGCCGGCCGCGATGCCGGCGCGAGTGCGGCGCATCTCAAGCCGCATTTGCGGTCGGATCTCAAACGCGCGCAGAAATTCGTTTCCAGGCGCGATCTCAAGGCGGAGATGGAGGCAATCGACCTGGGCGAGTTCGGCGTATCCGCCTTCTACAGCGACTGATCAGAGAAAATAGCGCATCCGTATGCGCTGCACTTCGGCGCGGGTGCCGAGCGCGAAGCGGGCCGAGGCGAAGCTCGGCGGGCCGAAGGAAAAGCGCGGATTGCGCGAAAAGCCGATGCCCTCGCGCGGGATGCCGGCGAAGCGATCGAGCCGGTCGTTGCCGTTCTCGTCATGGAGGATGGCGATCGCGTAATTGCCCGAGGGCAGGTTGCGGAACTGCACCGACTGGGTCTCGGCGGTGCGGAAGCTGCGGCGGACGGCGTCGGGATCGTCATGACAATCGGGGAAATGCGCCGCATCGCGCGTCACGCAGACATGCAGCAACCCGTCGTGGGAGCGCAGCCGCTCGATATCGACCTCAAGCTGCGGCGCCGGGCTCGTGCCGAGCAGCGCCAGCGCCGCCGCGCCGAGCGCCAGCCGCGGCAGCTTCGAATGTGCCGAGTCCCTTGTCGGTGCCGCAGAGCCTGTCCCAGAAGCGGAAATACAATCCATAATTACACCTATACTCGTCATGGTGCCGCTGATGGTGACTCGCCGTGATCAACCATCGTCCAACGACCCCCTGGACGACCCGGCGAGGGAACATCTCCCAACCCATATGATTGGTTACACCCATTAGCGTCATGATAGCGAGCACAATAGCGAGCGCGGCGATATGGATGGGGATGAGGAAGACGAGCGCGGGGATCACGACCGCGCCGGTCACCGCCTCGATCGGGTGAAAACTCATCGCCGCCCAGGCGGTGGGAGGGCGGCTGGCATGGTGGACCGAATGGGCGAGGCGAAACCAGCGCGGCCGGTGCATCAGCCGGTGGGTCCAGAAGAACCAGGTGTCGTGGGCGAAGAGATAGGCGAGGATCGAGAGCGGGAAATGCCACAGCGGCATGGCTGAGAGATCGCCGTAGATCAACGTCCAACCTTCATTTGCCCAGCCCCAGGCGACGATGCCGGCCGGCACGCCGTAGATCGCCGCGCTGGCCAGCGACCAGTAAATCTCGCGGCCGATCTGCGGCTTGAGATCGTCATAGAAGCCCGGCCGGAGCTTCCCCGTCAGCCAGGCGAAACCGCCGCTCGTCGCCAGATAGCGCAGTCCGACGATCGCCGTCATGGCGAGCGCGGAGAGGGCGATGGCGAGCGCGGCGGACATGGCCCTTTGTCTAGGCGCGGAATGGGGTGGGCGTCTATCCTCGGGTCAAGAAACCCTGCGTCATTCCAGCGAAGGCTGGAATCTATCTCGGCAGGCAGTTTCGCGTAGGCCTATCCGAGATGGACCCCTGCCTGCGCTGGGGTGACGGCATTGGCGGAGCTGAAATGCGAATGCAAAGGCCATGGGGCTTTCCCTTGCCGTCTTCCCTCCTGTAGAGCCCGGCCCGATGGTCGCTTCGAATTCCTGCGATGTCGCGATCCTCGGCGGCGGGCTTGCCGGCGGGCTGATCGCGCTCGAACTGCGCCGGCGGCGGCCCGAAGTGAGGACGTTGCTGATCGAGGAAGCCGAAATGTTGGGCGGCAACCATCTATAATGCGATCCGATCGGACCGCTTCGACGCGGTGATCCGCGAGGCGCTGCCCGCCGAGGCGATCCGCACCGGCGCCAGGGTGATCGGCGCGAGCCCCGGTGCCGTCGTGCTCGAAGGCGGCGAGCGGATCGAGGCCGGCGGGGTGATCGATTGCCGCGGCGCCGGCGATCTCAGCCTGCTCGATCTCGGCTGGCAGAAATTCGCCGGCGTCGAATTGCGGCTCGAAGCGCCGCACGGGCTCGAACGGCCGGTCGTCATGGATGCGACGGTCGAGCAGACCGACGGCTATCGCTTCATCTATCTGCTGCCCTTCGCCGCGGACCGCATTTTCATCGAGGATACCTATTACAGCGATCTGCCGGCGATGGACGCCGCCGCGATCGAACAGCGGGCGGTCGATTATGCCGAAGCGCGGGGCTGGAAGATGGCCGAGATCGTCCATCGCGAGAAGGGCGTACTGCCCGTCGCCTGCCTCGGCGGCGCATTCGGCGAATATTGGCGCTCGGGCGGCAAGACGGCGAAGGCCGGGCTGCGCGCCGGTCTGTTCCATCCGATGACCGGCTATTCGCTGCCCGAGGCGGTGCGGATGGCGCAACGCATCGCCGGGCTCCGCGATCTTTCGGGCGCCGGGCTGCGCGACGCGACGATCGCCCATGCCGCCGAACGCTGGCGCGCCGGGCGCTTCTACCGGATGCTCGCCTCGATGCTGTTCCGCGGCGCCGAGCCTGGCGAGCGGATCAGGATCTTCGAACGCTTCTATTCGCTCGCGCCGGCGCTTATCGAACGCTTCTATGCCGGTCGCAGCACCCTCTCCGACAAATTGCGCATCGTCGCCGGCAAGCCGCCGATTCCGGTCGGCCGCGCGATCGGCGCGATCGTGAAGGGCGCGCGGGCATGAGCAGGGCGGCGGTCATCGGCGCGGGCTTCGGCGGGCTGGCGCTCGCCATCCGGCTGCAATCGGCGGGCATCGAGACGACGCTCGTCGAGGCGCGCGACAGACCGGGCGGCCGCGCCTATGTCTGGGAGAAGGACGGCTTCACCTTCGATGCCGGGCCGACGGTGATCACCGATCCCGATTGCCTGAAGGAATTATGGGCGCTGTCGGGCGCCGACATGGCCAAAGACATCGAGCTGATGCCGGTTTCGCCCTTCTACCGGCTCAACTGGCCCGACGGGACCAATTTCGACTATTCGAATGACGAGGTCGCGCTGACCAGGGAGATCGAGAAGCTCAATCCGGCCGATGTCGAAGGCTATCGCCGCTTTCTCGATTATTCGGGCGAGGTCTATCGCGAAGGCTACGAGAAGCTCGGCGCGGTGCCGTTCCTGCAATTCCGCTCGATGGTCGCGGCCGCCCCGCGGCTCGCCCGCAGCCAGGCCTGGCGCTCGGTCTATTCGATGGTCTCGAGCTTCGTTTCCGACGAAAGGCTGCGCCAGGCGCTCTCCTTCCACACCTTGCTCGTCGGCGGCAATCCGATGACCACCAGCGCGATCTATGCGCTGATCCACAAGCTCGAAAAGGAGGGCGGCGTCTGGTTCGCCAAGGGCGGGACCAACCGGCTCGTCGCGGCGATGGTGCGATTGTTCGAACGGCAGGGCGGCACCGTCCGGCTCGGCGATCCGGTGACGCGGATCGCGTCGCTGGGCGAGCGGATAACCGGCCTCGAATGCGCGAGCGGCTGGCAGCAGGAATTCGACGCCGTCGCCAGCAACGCCGATATCATGCACACCTTCCGCGATCTGCTGACCGATACCAAGCGCGGCGAGCGGGCGGCGGCGCGTCTTGCGAAGAAGCGCTTCTCGCCCTCGCTCTTCGTCGTCCATTTCGGTGTCGAGGGGCGCTGGCCCGGCATCCCGCACCATATGATCCTGTTCGGCCCGCGCTATGAAGGGCTGCTGACCGACATTTACGAGCATGGCGTGCTGCCGCGCGATTTCTCGCTCTATCTGCATCACCCGACGGTCACCGATCCCGACATGGCGCCCGAGGGCCATTCGAGCTTCTATGCGCTGGCGCCGGTGCCGCATCTCGGCAGGTTCCCGGCCGACTGGGACGCGATCGGCGAGGAATATGCCAATCGCATCCTGAGCCATATCGAGGCGCGGCTGATCCCCGGGCTGCGCGAGCGGATCGTCACCAAATTCTGGTACACGCCGAAGGATTTCGCGATCGACCTCAACGCCCATCTCGGCAGCGCCTTCAGCCTCGAGCCGACCTTGATGCAGAGCGCCTATTTCCGCGTCCATAATCGCGATCCCGTGGTCGACAATCTCTATTTCGTCGGCGCCGGGACGCATCCGGGGGCCGGCATTCCCGGCGTCGTCGGCAGCGCCAAGGCGACCGCCGGGCTGATGATCGATGATCTGGGGCAGTGAAGAAGAAAAGCCCCTCCTCTTCAGGGGAGGGGTGGTGGCGAGACGCGCAGCGGCGAGCTTCGGCGCCCGTCGCATCACCTGCCCCACCCCAACCCCTCCCCTGAAGGGGAGGGGCTAGTGGATCGCACCGCCCTCGTCGCCCATGCCCGCGACACCATCGCGCGCGGTTCGCAGAGCTTCGCGCTCGCCTCTAAGCTGTTCGACCGCGAGACGCGCGAGCGGGCCTGGCTGCTCTATGCCTGGTGCCGCCGCTGCGACGATCTCGCCGACGGGCAGGCGCTGGGGCACGGCATGTCGGCGCCGACCGATCCGCAGGCGCGCCTGGCAACGATCCGCGAACGGACCGAGCGGGCGCTGGCGGGCGGAGCGACCCTCGACCCGGCCTTCGATGGATTGGCCATCGTCGCGGGAGAATGCGCCATTCCGCGCGTCATGATCGAAGATCATATCGCCGGCTTCGCGCTCGATGCCGATGGTTGGGCGCCCGAGACCGAAGACGATCTGCTGCGCTACTGCCATCACGTCGCCGGCGTCGTCGGCCAGATGATGGCGCTGGTGATGGGCGTAGCGATCGATGACGAGAAAGTGCTGGCCCGCGCCGACGATCTCGGCCTCGCCTTCCAGCTCGCCAATATCGCCCGCGATGTCGGCGAGGATGCGGCGAACGGGCGCTGCTATCTGCCGCGCGCCTGGCTCGCCGACGCGGGATTGTCGCCGGAGACGATGATGGAAGCCGAGAATCGGCCGAAGCTCGTGCCGCTCGTCGCGAGGCTTTGCGACAGGGCCGAGGCGTTCGAGGCTTCGGCGCGCGCCGGGACGGCGGCCTTGCCTTTCCGTTCGGCCTGGGCGGTGTTGGCGGCGGCGGGCATCTATGGCGATATCGCGCGCAAGGTGCGCGCGCGGGGCGAAGCGGCGCTGATCAGCCGGACGATCACGACGGGAGGGGAGAAGGCGCGCTGGTTGGTGCGGAGCTTCGCGCAAGCGTTGAGACGAAATCGTGCTCCTGCGCAGGCAGGAGCCTAGGGCCGCAGGCGTTATCGCTTGCCGCCCTGGGTTCCTGCCTTCGCAGGAACACATTAGGGATTGCGCATGACCGACCGCATCGCCGCCATCGAAGCCGACATCACGACGCTCGATCTCGACGCGATCGTCAACGCGGCCAACGAAGGGCTGCGCGGCGGCGGCGGGGTCGACGGGGCGATCCACCGCGCGGCCGGGCCCAGGCTGCTCGCCGCCTGCATCGAGATCGGCGGCTGCCCGACCGGCGAGGCGCGGATCACCCCGGGCTTCGATCTGCCGGCCGATCATGTGATCCACACGGTCGGTCCGGTCTGGCACGGCGGCGATCGCGGCGAGCCCGAGTTGCTCGCCAATTGTTACCGCAACAGCCTCGCGCTGGCCGTGGAAAATGACGTGCGGAGCATCGCCTTCCCCGCCATCAGCTGCGGCATTTACGGCTATCCGGTCGCGCGGGCGGTCGAGATCGCGGTGCGCGAGGTGCGGGCGTTTCTCGGCCGAGACGACCGGATCGAGCAAGCAATCTTCGCCTGCTTCGGCGAGGAAATGCTCGCGGCATACGAAGCCGTACTGAAATGAGTGCTCCCGCGAAGGCAGGAGCCCAAGGCGGCAGACGAATCGCTTAGCGGCCCTGGGCTCCTGCCTTCGCGGGAGCACTTTCCGAGGCCCCATTCGGCGCCCGCACGCCCGCCCGCTCGCGCCGCTTGAGTTCCTCCTTCAGAACCTCGGGCTTCGGCGCCCAGAGGAAGCCGAAGCTGACCGTCCCCTCCCTGGTCTCGACGACATGGTGGATGCGGTGGGCCTGGACGATGCGCTTCATGTAGCGCCAGCGCGGGACGTAACGGTGGTTCAACCGCTTGTGGACGATGACGTCGTGAAAGCCGAAATAGATCGCGCCGTAGCCTGCGATGCCGGCGCCGATCCAGGCGAAGCCCGGCCACCAGCCGAGCTGCACCCCGCCGAGCAGCAATATGATCGAGGGGATCGCGAAGATCGCGCCGTAAAGATCGTTGAGCTCCCAATTGCCCGTGCGCGGCTGATGGTGGCTCTTGTGCAGGAACCAGCCCGGCCCGTGCATCACCCAGCGATGCGCGACATAGGCGAACCCCTCCATCGCGACGATGGTGGCGAGGAAGAGCAGGATGCCGAGCGCCCAGTGCATGGGGGAGATATAGCGATTGGGGGCGGAAGATACGACTCCCTCCCCTTCAGGAGTGTCGGGTCGGCCATGCCCCCGGCATGGCCTGAACAGTGCGGGGCACTGTTCACCCGACACTGGACGTAAGGGTGGGGTAGAGACCGCAAGGGCTCGATGCCCTTGTCGGCTCTGCGAGCCGAGCGCCTCCGTTCCGGAGGCGCACCCACCCCTGCCCCTCCCTTGAAAGGGAGGGGGAAAGAACGTTGCACTCGTCCCGCCGCCCGGCCATCTAGCCTGAATGCCCAAGCTGCTCCGCCTGCTGCTCGTCAACCTGCTGATCATCGCCGTCGGGGTCGGCGGGGTGTTCCTGATCTACGGCACGCCCGAGCAGCGCATGCGCAACGCCTTGCTCGAGGCCGGGCTCTCCGAACCGCTCGCCGACTGCATGGCCGACCGGCTCGCCGATCGGCTCACCTACCGCCAGATGTGGCGGCTCGGCGGGCTCACCGCCTTTCGCGACGACGGCGTCGAGGAAATGAGCCTCGCCGAGATCGTCGAGGCGACGCGCGGCTTGCGCGACCGTGAAATACTCGCGATCGCCGCCCGCTCGGCCGCCGCTTGCGGGCTCGAACAGAGCCGCCCGAGGCTTTCCATCTCGGTATGACTATGCTTTAGCCCGGCACATCCGCCGACTCGTTTTCCAGACATCCGGAGCGCTTTCGCCCCATGAACATCCACGAATATCAGGCCAAGGAACTGCTCGCCAAACACGGCATCGGCGTGCCCGACGGCCATCTCGCGACGAGCGTTGCCGAAGCCGTAGCGGCGGCCGAAAAGCTGCCCGGGCCGCTCTATGTCGTCAAGGCGCAGATCCATGCCGGCGGGCGCGGCAAGGGCAAGTTCAAGGAGTTGGGGCCCGATGCCAAGGGCGGCGTGCGGCTTGCCCATTCGGTCGACGAGGTGCGCGAGGACGCCGGGGAAATGCTCGGCCACACCCTCGTCACCAAGCAGACCGGCGACGAAGGCAAGGAAGTCCAGCGGCTCTATGTCACCGACGGCGTCGACATCGCGCAGGAATATTATCTGGCGCTGCTCGTCGACCGCGCGTCGGGCCGCCCGGCGATGGTCGTCTCGACCGAGGGCGGGATGGATATCGAGGCGGTCGCCGAGGAGACCCCCGAAAAGATCGTGACGATTACCATCGATCCGCTCGCGGGCTTTACCGAGGCCGATGGGCGGCGGGCGGCCGAGGCGCTGCGGCTCGAAGGCGATCTCGCCGAGGCTTGCGGCAAGCTCTGCGCCGATCTCTACGAGGCCTTTGTCGCCAACGATTGTGCGATGCTCGAGATCAACCCGCTGGTCGAGACCGGCGACGGGGAGCTGCTCGTGCTCGACACCAAGATGAGCTTCGATTCGAACGCCGAATTCCGCCATCCCGAATGGGAGGCGCTGCGCGATACGAGCGAAGAGGATCCGATGGAGCTCGAGGCGTCGAAATACGACCTCGCCTATATCAAGCTCGACGGCAATATCGGCTGCATGGTCAACGGCGCCGGGCTCGCCATGGCGACGATGGACATCATCAAGCTGAATGGCGCCTTCCCGGCCAATTTCTGCGATGTCGGCGGCGGCGCCGACAAGGAGAAGGTCGCCGCGGCCTTCCGCATCATCCTGTCGGACCCGGCGGTCGAGGGAATGCTGGTCAATATCTTCGGCGGCATCATGCGCTGCGACACGATCGCCGAGGGGATCATCTCGGCGGCGAAGGAGGTCGGGATTTCGGTGCCGCTGGTGGTCAGGCTCGAAGGAACCAATGTCGAGAAGGGCAAGGCGATTCTCGCCGAAAGCGACCTCAAGGTCGTCCCCGCCGACGATCTCGGCGACGCGGCGAGGAAGATCGTGGCGGAAGTGAACAAGGCGGGTTGAAAATTTCCCGGTCGCCCTGAGCTTGTCGAAGGGCTGTCCTTGTTCTTAAAGCAGGCTCAGCCCGAACGGAATTGAAGGAAGTGCAGATGAAAATCCTCGTGCCCGTCAAGCGGGTGATCGATTACAACGTCAAGCCGCGGATCAAGTCCGACGGCTCGGGGGTCGACCTCGCCAACGTCAAGATGAGCATGAACCCGTTCGACGAGATCGCCGTCGAGGAGGCGATCCGATTGAAGGAAGCCGGCACCGCCGAGGAAATCGTCGCCGTCTCGATCGGTCCCGCCAAGGCGCAGGAAACCTTGCGTACCGCGCTTGCAATGGGCGCCGATCGGGCGATCCTGATCGAGAGCGACGAGGATGTCGAGCCGCTCGCCGTGGCCAAGCTCTTGAAGGCGGTGGTCGAGGAGGAGGGCCCCGGGCTCGTCATCCTCGGCAAGCAGGCGATCGACGACGATTCGAACCAGACCGGCCAGATGCTCGCCGCCTTGCTCGGCTGGGGCCAGGGCACCTTCGCCAACACGGTGAAGTTGGAAGGCGACAGCGTCGAGGTGAAGCGCGAGATCGACGGCGGGCTGCAGACGGTCAAGCTCGGCCTGCCGGCGATCGTCACCACCGACCTGCGCCTGAACGAACCGCGCTATGCCTCGCTGCCCAACATCATGAAGGCGAAATCGAAGCCGCTCGATACCAAATCGCCCGGCGATTACGGCGTCGATATCGCCTCGCGGTTGACGACGACCAACGTCGCCGAGCCGCCCAAGCGGGAGGCCGGCGAGATCGTCCCCGACGTCGATACTTTGGTGGCGAAGTTGAAGGATATGGGGGTCGCGTAGAGATCGTGTGCTCCTGCGAAAGCAGGAGCCCAGGGCCACAGCGCCCGTCGCTTGCGGCCCTGGATTCCTGCTTTCGCAGGAAAACAGAATGGGATTAGAGGAAGTCAATTATGAAAACGCTCGTCTGGGTCGAACATGACAATGACCACATGGCCGACGCGACGCTCGCCACGGTCACCGCGGCGGGCAAGCTCGGCGAGGTCGATCTGCTGGTCGCCGGCGAGAATTGCGGCGGCGTCGCCGAAGAGGCGGCGAAGATCGCCGGAGTCGGCAAGGTGCTCGTCGCCGACGATGCCGCCTATGGCCACCATCTGCCCGAAAATTGCGCCCCGCTGGTCGCCGATCTGATGAGCGATTACGGCGCCCGGCAAGAATGTCGCCCCGCGCGTCGCCGCGCAGCTCGACGTGATGCAGATCTCCGACATCCTATCGGTCGAGGGCGAGAAGAGCTTCACCCGCCCGATCTATGCCGGCAACGCCATCGCCACCGTCGAGAGTTCGGACGACAAGCTCGTCATCACCGTCCGCGGCACGGCCTTCGAGAAAGCCGCGACCGAGGGCGGTGCGGGCAGCATCGAGGCGGTCTCCGGGCCGACCGATGCGGGGCTGTCGAGCTTCGTCTCCGAAGAGCTCGCCGAGAGCGACCGGCCTGAGCTGACCAGCGCCAAGATCATCGTCTCGGGCGGCCGCGCCCTGGGCAGCGCCGAACAGTTCGAGGAATATATCACGCCGCTCGCCGACAAGCTCGGCGCCGGCATCGGCGCCAGCCGCGCCGCGGTCGATGCGGGATATGTCCCCAACGATTACCAGGTCGGCCAGACCGGCAAGATCGTCGCGCCGGACGTCTATATCGCGATCGGCATATCGGGCGCGATCCAGCATCTCGCCGGGATGAAGGATTCGAAGACGATCATCGCGATCAACAAGGACGAGGACGCGCCGATCTTCCAGGTCGCCGATTACGGGCTGGTGGCGGACCTGTTCAACGCGGTGCCGGAGCTGACCGAGAAGCTGTAAGGCCGACCGTCCCGGTTCGGCCCGGCGCCACCGCGCCGGCGCTGAATTGCCTGGATTTCGGGTCATTTCCGTGCGACTTCCCCGGCCGAGCAGTTGCGCCTGTCGCCACGGCGCTTATTCTCCTCGCCGAGCGGCGGGATGAGCGCATGTGAAACGGCTGGTTTTCTGCTTCGACGGCACCTGGAACCGGATTGTCGGCGGCTACCCGACGAACGTACCGCGTATCGCCCATGCCGTTCGTGCGGTCGGCACCGATGATCGCGGCCACAGGGTGCCTCAATTGGTATATTATGACCAAGGAGTGGGAACCGACGAGCGCGGTAGGTGGACCGGCGCCCTTGTCAACAAATTGTCGGGCGCTTTCGGTTTTGGTCTCAACCAGAATATCGTCGAGGCCTATACCTGTTTGATCCTCAATTATGAGCCGGGGGACGAGATTTATGTCTTCGGCTTTTCGCGCGGCGCTTTCACGGCGCGGTCTTTTATCGGGCTGATTCGCAATTGCGCGATTCTGGAAAAACGCCAATTCTTCAGCATCGGCGATGCGATCGCGCGCTATCGGGACAAGTCGGAAAAGGGCCACCCCAACAGCGACGACAGCCGCCATTTCCGGCTCCAGAAGGCGCCTCGGCTGTTGCTGTCCGGCGATCGGGACTGGCGCCGGAAGACCAAGTTCGAAGGCCCGGACAACGCCGTCGATCTGCACGTCCGCTATATCGGGGTTTGGGATACGGTCGGTGCTCTGGGGGTGCCCAATATTTTTGGCTTCTCCAAGCTGTTCAACAGGAAATACGCCTTTCACGATACCGAGCTGTCGAGCTTCGTCGAGTTTGCGCGCCATGCGGTCGCGGCCGACGAACGGCGGAAGACCTTCGAACCGGCGCTGTGGAGCAATCTCCGCAAGCTCAATGAAGAGAATGGCGAGCGCTATCGGCAGCGCATTTATCCCGGGACGCACAGCGCGCTTGGCGGCGGCGGCCCGAAAACGGGGATTTCCGATGCCGCGCTCGAATGGATATTTCGCGGCGCCCAGGAGGCCGGGCTGGATTTCGACACCGCGCCCGGCTCGCCGCTTTACAATCTGTTGCCCGATCATCGCGAGCAGCTGTTCAACGCCGAGAACAAGAAGCGCTGGCAGCTGAAGGATAGGCTGCTCGGCGCCGGGCTGGCCGATCGGTGTTTCGACGACGCCGGGCCGGACGATCTCGACGATCTCATCTATCGACGATGGCACCACGAGCGGGTCGATGAGCTATTCGATGGCGAGTATCGTCCGCCATCTCTGCGACCCCTGTGGGAGCACATTGCCGCCAATCCCCCGACCACCGACGTGGACCTTTCCGACGAACTGTTTACCGGCATTCGTGCATCCGATCGCGATCTGCGAATGCCGAAGAAGGTTGAGCGCTATACGATCCAACCCGCCGACGACTGGGCCAAGATAGCCCGCCGCTTCCACGGTGACGAACGCTACTGGAAGGCGATCTTCCTCTATAATTTCAGCCAGTGCATTCTGTACGATCCGAAAGAACTGCATGCGACGCGGGAGATCATGATTCCAATCTACGACTAAGCCCCCGCCAGCATCTCCTCGCTCACCGTCCACAGCCGCTCGGCAGCTTCGTCGTCGCAGGCCCAGGGGCGGACGCCGGTGAAGCTCTGTTCTTCCTCGCCGACCGCCCGGGCGATATCGCAATCCTCGCAATAGACGCCGGGCTTGCCGTCGAGCAGCGCGCTCGTCGCCGCCCAGAGCGTCGTCGAGCAGCCCTGTTCGGGGGTCTTGAAGAAATCCTTCACCTGTTCTGAAATCTCGCCATTCTCGTCGAGCCAGCCCATCGCCTGCTGCTCCTCGGTCGGCAGATGGCGCTGGAGCGGGGTGAAGATGCCGCCCGGATGGACCGAGAAGGCGAGCCCGCCGCTCTCCTTCAGCCGCCGCGACAGGGCGTTGGCGAACAGCGCATTGGCGGTCTTGGCCTGCGCATAGGCTTCCCATTTTTCGTAATCTTCCTTGTCGAAATGAATGTCGTCCCAGCGGATGCCGTTGCGGCGATGGGCGATCGAGGACAGCGC
The DNA here is from genome assembly GCA_020200935.1 of Sphingomonadales bacterium. GTDB lineage: Bacteria > Pseudomonadota > Alphaproteobacteria > Sphingomonadales > Sphingomonadaceae > Parasphingopyxis. The sequence goes on along the minus strand of JAIVHR010000175.1, from coordinate 5,512 downwards.
GACGACGCGCGCACGTTCGGTCCTTTCGAGCAGCGGCATCAGCGCCCTGGTCAGCGCGAAATGGCCCATGTGATTGACGCCGAATTGCGATTCCCAGCCCGGCCCGACGCGCGCCTGGGGGCAGGCCATGATGCCGGCATTGTTGATCAATAGATCGAGCCGGTCGAGCGTCTCGACCATCCGCTCGGCGAAGCTGCGGACCGATCCGATATCGCCGAGATCGATCTCGTCGACGCGGATATTGCCGCCAATCCCGGCGAGATTGGCGGCCGCCTTCTCCATGTCGCGGACCGGCACGACGATCGCCGCGCCGCGCCCGGCGAGCGCGCGCACCGTCTCGAGCCCGATCCCGCTATAGCCGCCGGTGACGATCGCGGTCTTGCCCGCAAGGTCGATATCGGCGACCACCTCGGCGCCGTCGGTTTTCGCGCCGAAGGGCGAGCCCACGGGCTGCTGGTCTGACTGGGCCAATTTCGTCTCTCCTACGTTGCTGAATGCGCCCTCAGAGAGCTATGCTCAGCCCCCCGGATTAGTCGGGTATCGAATATCGCACCTGGCTGACCCAAGGGGCCGCGACCGGATTCCCTTCGGCATCGCGCGCCGGCATAAAGCGCGCCCGCTCCGAAAGCAGCCGGCAGGTCGTCCCATCAAGCAACTCGGAGCCACTCGACACGACAATGGTACAATCTTCGACGTTGCCTTCGGCATCGACCGCGAGGCTGAAATAGGTCGTGCCCACCATATGGTTGCGCCGCGCTTCGCGTGGATAATCGTTGTAGGTGACCCAGGCCACAGCATCGTTGCGCGGTTGAGGCCAAACCGACAGCGTGTGGAGATAAGCGACATCCACCCCCCAGCCCGCCAGCAGTTCGTCGTTACATTGGTCAAGCTCCCGGAGCGCTTGCTCAAAGCCGTCCAGCCGGAGCCGAAATTCGCGTCCATGGCGAGGCCGAACCGCGATGATCTGGTTCTCTCGGAATTGCGCGAGATCTTCGAGAGTGATCCCGTATAGATTCATCAACCGCGCATCACGATCCTGTAGAGTCTCGATGCTGGTGGGCCGGGTAAACTCTATTTCCTGCGGCAGCAAAATGATGGTCGCCCGGACGCTCGGCCTACGGCGAGAGATCCGATCGGACAGCAATTCGAAGGTCACCCGCTGACTGGTTGAGGCCCGCATTATTGCAAGCTGTACGAAATCGTCCCCCTCGCCAAACACTCGCTTGAGTCGACATTCGAGCTCGCCATGATCGATCGTCCAGGGTGAATATCCTTCCAGTACCTCATCGTCGGCATGCGCTGGAGCGGCGGCAACCGCCGCCGCGACGACGGCTATCCGAAGAAGAAGGTTGCGCGGGTAAAGAGACATGCTGTCACTCTAGCACACAAAAAAGCCCGCCCGGAATCGCTTCCGGGCGGGCCTTGTCCGTATTCGCGGTCGGAAAGGGCCTACGCCTCTTCCTTCTCCGCTTTCTCGGCGTTCCAGATCGCCGCGGCCTTGTTGAGGATCACGAGGATCTTCTCGAGCGCCTCGGGCTCGCTGGTCTTCTCCATCGCCGCGAGCTCGCGGGCGAGACGCGAGGAGGCGGCCTCGAAGATCTGCCGCTCCGAATAGCTCTGCTCGGGCTGGTCGTCGGCGCGGAACAGGTCGCGGGTGACCTCGGCGATCTGCAAGAGGTCGCCCGAATTGATCTTCGCCTCATATTCCTGGGCGCGGCGCGACCACATGGTGCGCTTGACCTTGGGCTTGCCTTCGAGCGTCTTCAATGCGTCCTTCAACGTCTTGTCCGAGGAAAGCTTGCGCATGCCGACGCCCTCGGCCTTGTTGACCGGAACGCGGAGCGTCATCTTTTCCTTCTCGAAGCGCAGCACGTAGAGCTCCAGCTGCATGCCGGCGATCTCTTCATTCTGCAGCTCGACCACGCGGCCGACACCGTGCTTGGGGTAAACGACATAGTCGCCGACTTCGAAGTCCAGCGCCTTGCTTGCCATATCAGGAAACCTTTCTAAGCGTTCGATCGGCCGATTCGTGCAGAAGCCCGTTGCGGGCGCAGCCTGCAATCAGTGATTTCGCCAATCTTTTCCGCATGTTGGACCAAAACGGGGCGAATAATCGTCCCTCGTTGTGAAACAATGTAACAGATTTGTAGGAAAAATGCCAGTTTTTCCTGAACTATTGCCGATTTTCAGGCTGGGGCCACGACCGATAACGCACCGCGCCGGGACGGGTTGCGGCGGGCGGCGACTGGCGGCAAGACGCCCGGATGACATTCGCCACGCTGATCGCGCTTGCCCTGATGCAGCCGGCCTCCGCCGGACCCGACATACCGGGCCTCTGCGCGCAACTGGCCGCGACCGGGGCGAACACGCCCGCCGAGCAGCATAATCTGGCGACCTGCCATTATGCGGGCGTCGCGGTCGACCAGGATTTCCCCCGCGCCCGCGAGCTTTACGAACAGGCGGCCCGGCGCGGCCACGGCAAGGCGCAATGCGCGCTCGGCCGGATGCTGATGCGCGGCCTGGGCGGCGAGGAGGACGCGGCGCGCGGCGTCATCCTCTGCCGGGCCGGCGCCGAGGATGGCGACGCCGACGCCCAGGCCGAGCTCGGGCGGCTCTATCTCGCTGGCGCTTTCGGCGTCGAGCGCGATCCGGCGGCCGCGCGCCGCTGGCTGCTCCGCGCCGCCGAGCAAGGCGAGGGCGGGGCGGCGCTGCTGCTCGGCCGGAGTTACTGGAACAGCGAGGATGGCGGGCGCGACGCGGCGGCGGCGGCGCGCTGGGGCGAGGTGGCGTATGTAGCGGGTGAGCCTTCGGCGGCGCTGCTCGTCGGCCAGGCGCTGGTGTTCGCGCTGTCCGAGGCCGGGCCGCCCGAAGAGGCCGATCCGGCGGCGGTCGATGCGGCGATCCTCTGGTTCACCCGCGCCGCCGAGATCGAGCCCGACACCGAAAAGCGCCAGGTCGCGGTCCGCATGCTCGCGCGGTTGCGCGATATCCGCGAGGGGCTTGAATAGCGCAGTGTGCTCCCGCGAAGGCGGGAGCCCAAGCCCGCGCTGGCGGAATCATTCTGAACCGGAGGGACTGGATTCCTGCCTTCGCAGGAACACAAACCCTCTCAGTCCCCCTCGCCGGGCTCGGGCGAGAAATATTTCTCGAACTTGCCTTCCTCGCCCTTATGCTCGTCGGCATCGGCCGGGGCTTCGCGGCTCTGGGTGATGTTGGGCCACTGGTCGGCGAATTTGGCGTTCACCTCGAGCATCTTCTCGAGCCCGTCCTCGGTATCGGGGAGGATCGCCTCGGCCGGGCATTCGGGCTCGCAGACCCCGCAATCGATGCATTCGGCCGGATGGATGACGAGCATATTCTCGCCTTCATAGAAGCAATCGACCGGGCAGACCTCGACGCAATCCATATATTTGCATTTGATGCAGGCGTCGGTGACGACATAGGTCATGGGCTTGGGCGCTCCTGAATTTCGCGACCGCCAGCTAGCTGCGCGGGTGCGGATTCGTCAACGTTTTGTGTCCGAAAGGACGGTGCAAAACTCCGCCGCCTGCTTCGCCGATATGCGGCGCGGCGGCAGGCTTTCGATACGCACCACGGTGACGCCGCGCGGCAACGGCAGGCTCAGCACATCGCCGATGCGGACCGGCGCATGGCCGCGCTCGACGCGGCGTCCGTTGAGGCGGATGTGACCGCTCGCCGCGATCTCCCGCGCATGGGTGCGGGTGCGGGCGAGCCGGGCATGCCAGAGGAACCTGTCGAGGCGAAGCGTGGCGTCGGTCATGGGGAGGCCGTTGCGTGCTTCACCCATGCGGCTTCAGCTTGGCGAGTTCGGCGAAGGGGTTGCCGGGTTGCGGCTTCGTCTTGCGTGGCGCCGAGCCGCGGCGGCCGCGCCAGACCCATTGCGCGGCCTCGCCTGTCTGGGCATTGACCCGCTGGAAGCCGAGCGCATGCATCAGCTTGCCGAGCGCATCCTCGCTCAGCCCGAGCGAGGCCCGCATCTAGCGCGCCGAGCGCGAGCCGCCAGCGGATCGCTTCGGGCTTGAGCAATTTCGGATGATAGATGTCGAGCGCGCCGATCGTGATGCCGAGCCGCGAGAGAAGATGCCGCTGCTGCTTGTCGAGCGCGGCGAGCGGCTGCTGCACCGGCTTGCGCGCGACGACCCCGCCGCCTTCGACGAACGGCGCGAGCAGACCGCGCACCGCGGGCGGGGTGCGCTTGTCGGGAATCGCCGCCTCGATCCGCAACAGCGGCCCGAGCGCCTCGGCGAGCGCGCTTTCGAGCCAGCCCTGCAGCCGTTCGGCGACCCGCAAACGGGCCTCGGCCGGCAACACGGCGAGCGCCGGATCGAGCGCGATCCGCGGCGCCAGCAGCCCCTTGCCGCGCTCAAGCGTCGCGACTTTATGCCCTTCCCAGGCGACGGCCAGCGGCGCGCCGGGTTCGGTGACCAGCGCGAAGCTCCCATCCTCGTCGGCGATCAGCCGCGCCGCGCGTTCGGCGAATTCGCCGCCCAGACGCCGCTCGGCCGCGGCGAGCAGCCGCTTCTTGTCGGCATGGCGCGCCTCGCCCTCGACGATGAAGCGGAAGCCCTCGATATGGCCGATCGGCTCCTCGTCGACAGTGACCTCGCCCGACGCATCGACGCGCACCGGCAGCGCCTCCTCGCCGCTGGCGCCGAGATCGCGCATCAGCACCGCGGTGCGCCGGTCGACGAAACGCTGCGTGAGCCGGTCGTGGAGCGCGTCGGACAGCCGCTGCTCGACCGCATCGGTGCGCGCCGCCCATTTGCCGGGCTCGGCGAGCCAGTCTTCGCGATGGGCGACATAGGCCCAGATGCGAATCGCGGCGAGCCGCCCGGCCAGGGTCTCGACATCGCCGGCGAGATTCTCGAGCGCCGTGATCTCCCTGGCGAAGGCCGGGCCGGGAATATGGCCGTCGCCCTCCGAGAGATGCCCGAACAGCCGCCCGACCAGCCGCGAATGGCCCTGCGCGCCCATCTTGCGAAAATCGGGCAGCCCGCAGGCCGACCATAGCCGCGCCACCATCGCCGGGTCGCCGGCCCGTTCGCGCACCCAGTCCTCGATCGCGAGACGCTTGAGCAGCTCGAGGTCGACGGCTTCGGGCGCGGCTTTGAGCGCCGGATCGTCGGGCTTGGCCTCGAGATCGGCGATCAGCGTGTCGATATTGTCGAAGCGCGGATCTCCCTCGCGCCAGTAAAGCTGCTTGAGCCAGGGAAATTCATGCGCCTCGATGCGCGCGATTTCCTCGTCGGTGAAGGCGAGCTTCTCGTCGCCTTCGAGGCCCAGCGTACCGAAGGTCCCGTCGCTCTGGTGGCGCCCGGCACGGCCGGCAATCTGCGCCATCTCATGGACATGGAGCCGCCGCTTGCGCCGCCCGTCGAATTTGGTCAGCGAGGCGAAGGCGACATGGCGGACATCCATGTTGAGCCCCATGCCGATCGCGTCGGTGGCGACCAGATAATCGACCTCGCCGGCCTGATACATCGCCACCTGG
>JAIVHR010000128.1 GCA_020200935.1 Sphingomonadales bacterium | reverse complement strand
GTTCGGGCCGATAGGCGAAGGGAGCCTCGCCGAGATCCGTCCGCCCGTCGGCACCGCCCTTCGAGAGCTCGGCCAGCGCCCGCGCGATACGGCCGACTTCCTCGCTGATCCGCAGAAGATGGGAATTTCCCCCGTCGCCCTTGGGCTCATTGAGCACCGGCGCGCGCGATACCGCCGCCAGCGCAAGCGCACCGATCAATTCGGCGTCGGAGGGATCGCAAAGGATTTCGACATCGCGATGATCGAGCCGGCCATGAGCGGCGTCCAGACTGTCGAATGCGACGGCGACGACACTGCCGAAGCGCCCGTCCCGCGCCGCATCTTCGATCGCAGCAAAGAGCGCGTCCGCCGGTTGCCCCAGGCTTTCGACCAGGCACAGGGCCGTATCGACGCGCACATTCGTACCGAGGCGCGATTCCGCCTCGTCGAGATCGGCGGCGAAGACGATCTGCCCCCCTATCGCCCTGGCGGCTGCCTGCCCGCGCGCCAGACCCGTCGGCGTATCGGCTATGATGGCGATATCGGGGCCCGACGCATATCGCGCGTTGTCCTCCTCCCCCATCACTCGCCCTCCCGTTCCAGCTATGTTCGCTATATTCGGACCGAAGCGGAGAGACAAAGCCGCTTTTGATCCATAATCGCTATTGATCCAGCCAACGCCCGGCCGGGCTCCGGCGAACAGCGGGGATCGCGATCCGGCGCATCGGACGATCTTGGTCCGGAATGGAGGAACTCCGCCGCGGAAGCGCGGCCCCGCCGCTCACGCCGCTGCGAGTATCCAGTCCTTCGCCGCCTCGGCATGCAGGGTCGTGGTGTCGAAAATCGGCAGCACGTTGCTGGTCGGATTGACGAGCAGCACGAGTTCGGTGCAGCCGAGCACGACGGCTTCGTTTCCGTCCTTTGCAAGATTGGTCAGAAAGGTCTTCAAGGTCCGCTTGGACTCGTTGCGCACGTCGGCGATCACCAGCTCCTCGAAGATGATCCGGTCGATCTCGGCCATGCGTTCGGGATCGGGCACCGCGAGTTCGATACCGTGATCGCGCAGCCGATCGCGCAGGAACCCCTCGCTCATCGTGAAGCGTGTGCCGAGCAAAGCCGCTCGCGCGATCCCCTCCCGCTTCATCGCATCGGCGGTGACGTCGCCGATATGCAGCACCGGCACCTCGACCGCATCGGCGATCTGGGGATAGAGCTTGTGCATCGTATTCGAGCAGATCAACAGCCCTTCGGCCCCGGCCGCCTCCAGTCGCCGCGCCGAATCGCTGAGCAATCCGGCCAGCCCCTGCCAGTCGCCAGCGCTCTGGGCATTGGCGATCGGCTCGAAATCGAGGCTCTCGACGAGCAGCGGCGCACCATGGCGCCCGCCGAGCGCCTTGCGCACGCCGCGATTGATCTTCTCGTAATAGAGCACGGTCGAGGCCCAGCTCATACCGCCGATCATTCCCAGTTTGCGCATTGTTTGCCCCGGCGCGGTTCGATTCAGCCCAACGACTTGATTATATTCTCACACATTTTCTTGGCATCGGCGAGCAGCATCATCGTGTTGTCCCGATAGAAAACCTCATTATCGACCCCGGCATAGCCGACGCCGCCCATCGAGCGCTTGATGAACAGCACGGTCTTGGCCTTTTCGACATCGAGAATCGGCATGCCGTAGATCGGCGATGTCTTGTCGGTCTTGGCCGCCGGATTGGTGACATCGTTGGCGCCGATGACCAAAGCGACGTCGGCCTGGCCGAATTCGGAATTGATGTCCTCGAGCTCGAAGACTTCGTCATAGGGCACCTGCGCCTCGGCGAGCAGGACGTTCATATGGCCAGGCATCCGGCCGGCGACCGGGTGGATCGCGAATTTGACGTCGACACCCTCTTCCTTGAGCAGGTCGGTCATCTCCTTGAGCACATGCTGCGCCTGGGCGACGGCCATTCCGTAACCGGGGACGATAATCACCTTGTCGGCCTGTTTCATCAGGAAAGCCGCGTCTTCCGCGCTGCCGCGCTTCCAGGGCCGATCGATGAC
>JAIVHR010000298.1 GCA_020200935.1 Sphingomonadales bacterium | reverse complement strand
GAGCCCCAGACTGTCGAACAGCTCGAGATCGACGACACCGAGCCGCGAGGCGCCGAAGCGCATGCCGCCGATCTCGAAGCCGCTCAGATCGAACTGGTTCATCAGCTGGACGTGGCCCGAAGCGCCGGTCACCGCGGTGCGCGACGCGCTGTCGGGCAACACCCGGAGGCCGAGCTGCCGGGCGGCCGGCAGGTTGACGAAGTTCTGCGTCGCGCCGCTATCGATCAGCGCCGGCAGGGTCAGCCGGCCGATCCGCACTTCGACGATCAGGAAGCCATTGCGGCGCTGGCTGGCCGGCACTTCGAGCCATCCGGCGGCCGGTCGGACGATATCGGGATCGCGATCATGCAGGATCAGGCGATTGCCCGGCAGATCGAATTCGACCGGCTGGCGGCGCAGGATATCTGCGCCGATCAGCCCGTCGGCGCCGACGGGGGCGCTGAGTCTGGGGAAGCTGTAGGCGCCGAGATCGCCATAGACCCGGCGGCCGAGCGCGAGCTCGGCGAGCCGGTAGCGTTCGAGCGCCGCGCGGCCTGTCGTGCCGGTCATCTCGGCCGGCTGGCCGCGGCTGAGGCCGAGCGCGGCGATGATCGGGTCGCTGAGCATGGTTTCGCTGGCCGCGGTATCGACGATGAAGCGGCCGGTGACGCGGCCGTTGAGCCTCGCCTCGACCTGCGGCAGCCCGAGCCAGGGCCGCTCGACAGGCAGCACCACGGCGGCCTGGAGCGGCAGGGCGGAAAGCAGCAGGATGAGGGCTGTAATGCGCGCAATCATGCGGATTCGCTTAGCGAGGGGCCGTGAACGGTGATTGAACGTCAGGCGCTTTTCTGCGCCCGCTCGAGCTCGGCGCCCATCAGCTCCCGGAGCTTGTCGATCGCCTTCAATGGCCGCACCATCACCTTGAAATCCCCGATCAGCCCGTCGGCGTTCCAGCGGATGATGTCGACGCCGTTGATATGGATGCCATCGATCTCGGCGGTGAATTCGAGCATCGCCTGATCGCCATCGACGATCTCACGGACATAGCGGAAGCCGCTTCCGCCGAAGACGCTGTCGGCGGCGTGGAGATAGGCGAAGACCTTGTCGCGCCCTTCCTGCGGCGTATGGACGACCGGCGAGTGGAATACGGCCTTCTCGGCGAGCATCGCTCGCAGATCCTCGGCCGACGGCGCCCGCATATAGGCGTGCCAGCGGGCGAGGCCGTCGCTCACCCCAGATGCTCGGCGAAGAATTCGCTGGTCCGGCGATCGGCGAGCGTAGCGCCCTCCTCGTCGCGGCGCTCGCCGAATTCGGTCGCGAAGCCGTGATCGAGCCCTTCATAATCGTAGAGCGTGACCTTGGGATGGTCGTCGAGCCCCTCATGCATCGCCTTCTGGGCCTCGGCGTCGACGAAATGGTCGGCGGTCGGGATGTGCAGCAGCACCGGATGGGCGATGGCGTGCTTCTCGCGCAGCAAATTGTCGATGCCGACGCCGTAATAGCCGACGCTGGCGTGGATGTCGGTCCGGCATGCCGTCATGAAGGCAAGCCGGCCGCCGAGGCAATAGCCGACGCAGCCGACCTTGTTGCCGTCGATCGCGGCTTGCGCGGCGTGGATCGCCGCCTCGATGTCCCTGACCCCCCGATCCTGATCGAACTTGCCCATCAGCTCGAGCGCCTTCTGGAATTGCTCGGGAATGTCGGGATCGAGTTCGACCCCCGGTTCGAGCCGCCAGAACAGGTCGGGGGCGAGCGCCAGATAGCCCTCCTCGGCGAGCCTGTCGCATTTGCGCCGGATCCCCGCATTGACCCCGAATATCTCCTGGATGACGATGACCGCCGCCTTGGCGCCACCTTCGGGCTCGGCCCTGTAGGCGGCGAACTTTCCATCCTTTTCAAGCGTTTCGATATCGATCATGCCGCCCATTGCGGTGCCTCCCGGGGTTGTTCGTGGTTGAGCAGGGCGGATTTGGTGACGATACCGTCGCCGCCCGAATAATAGCCGATTCCGCCGCCGGCCGCGATCACCCGGTGGCACGGG
>JAIVHR010000127.1 GCA_020200935.1 Sphingomonadales bacterium | reverse complement strand
GTCCACGCTTCTCCGCATCCGCACGGACGTCGTCGAGATTGCGGACGCCCCATTCGGGATCGCGTTTGCGCAGCGAACGATCAAAGGCAGCATTGCTCGCCGCGAAGAGTCGCCCCGGTTCGCGAAATGGTCCGTACAGATAGAGCGGCGCGCCGGGCGGGAGCACCCGTTGGGCGCCGGCCAGCAGCCCGGCCGTGGCGCTCCACGGGCTGATATGCGTCATGTTGATGCAGATCATCGCATCGGCCCGATCGATCGGCCAGTTTTCCCGCGCCGCGTCGAGGTCGATCGGCGCGAGCAGATTGTCGAGCGCCGCCTCCTGTGCCCAGGCCGCGATCGAAGCGCGGCAGGCCGGATCGGGGTCGCTCGGTTGCCAATCGAGATCGGGAAAGACCTGCGCGAAATGAACCGCATGCTCGCCCGATCCGCTCGCGATCTCGAGTATCCTGCCGGCATCGGGCAGGATCTCGCGCAGCAGCTCGGTGATCGGATCGCGGTTGCGCGCTGTCGCGGGCGCATGCCTTTTCGCCGGCTCGGCCATCACGACAGCTTCAGCCGGGTGCGGAAGATGCGGCGATGCCCAAAAACACCGCTTCGAGAGCGATTCCAAGTCGTTTCAATCTTCTTGTTCCAATGCTTCGGTCCGGTCGGGCTCTTTCCAGACCAGCACCGGATTGCGCGCCGCGGCCGTTTCGTCGAGCCGCCGCCGGGGCGCGTATACCGGCGCCGCCTTCAGCGACTGATCGCCCGCCTTCGCCCGTTCGGCGACCGAGCGCAGCGCGCCGATGAACTGGTCGAGCACCGCCTTGCTCTCGGTCTCGGTCGGCTCGACGAGCATCGCGCCGTGGACGACGAGCGGGAAATACATCGTCATCGGGTGATAGCCCTCGTCGATCAGCGCCTTGGCGAGATCGAGCGTCGAGAGGCCCTTACCGAAGCCTTTGTCGGAAAACACCGCCTCGTGCATGCAGGGACCGCTCTCGCCGAAGGGCGCATCGAGCAGATCGTCGAGGCTGCGCAGGATATAGTTGGCGTTGAGCACCGCATCCTCGGCGACCTGCCTCAGCCCGTCGGCGCCGTGGCTCAACATATAGGCGAGCGCGCGGGTGAACATGCCCATCTGCCCATGGAAAGCCGTCATCCGCCCGAAGCTTCTGGCGTGATCCTCCCCGGCGGTCTCCTCCTCGACGAGGTGATATTCCTCGCCCCGCTTCTCGACGAAGGGCAGCGGCGCGAAGGGCGCCAGCAGTTCGGAAAAGACCACCGGCCCAGAACCCGGCCCGCCGCCGCCATGCGGCGTTGAGAAGGTCTTGTGGAGATTGATGTGCATCGCATCGACGCCGAGATCGCCGGGTCGCACCTTGCCGACGATGGCGTTGAAATTGGCGCCGTCGCAATAGACCAGCCCGCCGGCCGCGTGGACCGCTTCGGAAATCGCCTTCATGTCGGGCTCGAACAGCCCGCATGTATTGGGATTGGTGATCATCACGCCAGCAACGTCCGGCCCGAGCCGCGCCTCGAGCGCCGCGAGATCGACGCGCCCGTCTCCGTTCGCCGGGATCGCCTCGACCTTGTAGCCGGCAAAGGCCGCCGTTGCCGGGTTGGTCCCGTGGGCGCTTTCGGGGACGAGCACCACCTCGCGGGCGTCGCCGCGCGCCTCGAGCGCCGCGCGCATCGCCAGGATGCCGCACAGCTCGCCATGCGCGCCGGCCTTGGGGCTCATCGCCACCGCCGGCATGCCGGTCAGCTTGCACAACCACTCGCCGACCGAATGGATCGCCTCGAAGGCGCCCTGCACCGTGTCGACCGGCTGGAGCGGATGGACATCGGCGAAGCCCGGCATCCGCGCGATCTTCTCGTTCAGCCGCGGGTTATGCTTCATCGTGCACGATCCGAGCGGGAACAGGCCAAGGTCGATTGCGTAATTCTGCCGGCTTAGGCGAGTGTAATGGCGGACGGTCTCGGGCTCGGTGAGGCCGGCAAGACCGATCGGCTTGTTGCGGTGCAGCTTGTAGGTCTCATAGCTGACC
>JAIVHR010000174.1 GCA_020200935.1 Sphingomonadales bacterium | reverse complement strand
AGAAAATAACCCAAATTGGTTGTCATGATGCAACTGTCGCGGCATACAGGCGTTAGGTGGCTGTCTGCCGGAGTGTACGTGTTTCCCTCGGGAATTGCGGCATTTTGGCAACAGATGCAAGAATTGTCCGCTTGCGCGGATAAGACGGTTTCGATATTGGTTTTGATATTCCTAGGCTGGGAATTTGTAAGAAAGGGGAAAGTTATGCGCAAGTTCGCCAAAGCGGCGCTCGCAACAACCGCGCTCACGATGGCGGCAACGCCGGCACTGGCGCGCGATAATTCGTGGTATGTGGGTGTCGAAGGCGGTGGCGTCGTCGTCGAGGACACCGACTATGACGTGACCAATTCGGTCGGTACCACCTTCAGCGACACCTTCGAGGTTGATCACAATCTCGGATGGGACGTCGGTGGCAACGTCGGCTACGATTTCGGGGTCTTCCGTCTTGAGGCGGACGTCCATTATCAGCGCAACGAGGTTACCGGTATCCGCCAGTCGGATATTCCGGGTGCGGCCCTGCCGATCGCGGCTACGCCCGTTCCTACCGGCGTTCAGTACAATCCGGGTCCGTCCGGTCCGGGCATCCCGTTCAGCTGGAACGGCGCCAAGGGCAGCACGCGCTCGCTGAGCTTCATGCTCAACGGCCTATTCGACTTCGGCCCCGATGACGGGGTCCAGGCCTATGTCGGTGGTGGTGTCGGTATCGCCCGCACCCGCGTCGATGCGCTTCGGGTGACCCAGGCCGCTCCGGTCTATGTCGACGATTCGGATACCGGTTTCGCCTGGCAGATTCTGGCCGGTCTGCGGGTTCCGCTGACCAGCCGTCTCGATGCCAGCCTCGAATACCGGTTCTTCAACCATCCGGGCATCGATCTGCGGACCTTCTACAGCTCGGATGCCGAGCTGCGGCATCGTACGCACAGCCTGCTCGCGGGTCTGACGTACAACTTCGGCTCTCCGCCGCCGCCGCCGCCTCCGCCTCCGCCTCCGCCTCCGCCGCCTCCGCCTCCGCCTCCGCCTCCGCCGCCTCCGGCGTGCGAGCCGGGGCCGTTCCTGGTCTTCTTCGACTGGGATCAGTCGGACATCCGTCCGGATGCGGCTCAGGTGCTCGATTCGGTTGCCGCGCAGTATCAGAGCGGCCGTTGCGCGAACACGCAGGTCATGCTTGCCGGTCACGCCGACCGGTCGGGTCCGGCGGACTACAATGTCGGCCTGTCGCAGCGTCGTAACGAGTCGGTACGTGCGTATCTCGGCTCGCGGGGCGTTCCCGACACGGCCATGACCAGCGAAGCCTTCGGTGAAGGCCGTCCGCTGGTCGACACCGCCGACGGCGTTCGCGAACAGCAGAATCGTCGCGTGGAGATCTCGTTCGGACCTGGTTCCGGAATGTAATCTCCGGCGATCTGCCGAAAACAGGAAAGGGCCGGTCTTCGGATCGGCCCTTTTCTTTTGTTCAGCGCGCGCCGGCAGCGTCTGTCGGTCGCGAGCCCGCCGTGTGCTCGGCCCGTGCCCTAGCGGGACGCGCTAGCGCGGTGCGCCGAACAGCTCGAGCGTCCGCTCGATCATCTCTCCGGTCGAAAATCTGCCGGCCCAGCTCCGGATCGTCCCCGCATCGGCGTCGATCCGCTCGCCGTTCCTCGCCGAAAGGCCGATCAGATGCCCGACCGCGGCATCGCGCTCTGGTCGTTCGGCATCCGCGAGGATCAGATTGGCGTCGATCGGCGCGACCGCGTCGACCGCGCCGCCGGCCGGCGTCGTGACGACCGGCACCCCGGCAAGCTGCGCTTCGATCAGCACGTTGGGCGTCCCCTCATGGCGCGAGGTCAGCCCCAGCGCATCGAAACGGTCGAGCCAGAAGCCGACCGCCGCGCTGCGGCCGACGAACAGCGTGCGCTCGGCGATGCGCTTGCGATGCGCGAAGGCTTCGGCCGCCGCGCGCAGCGGTCCGTCCCCGACCAGCACGAAGCGCGCATCGGGAAGCCTGGCCGAGAGCGCGGCGGCGATCGCCAGCCATTCGATCGGCCGCTTGTTATCATCGAAGCGCATCACGCCGCCGAAAACAAAGCCGCCGCCGGTGCGCTCGTCGAAACCGCGCCACCGATCGGCATCGAGCGGTCCGGATCCGGTCGGTAGCGGTTCCACGCCGTTCAGAATGACCGCCACCGCACCGCGCGGCAAACCCAGCCATTGCTCATAGCCGCGCGCGGCGATCCGCGAATTGGCGGTCAGCGTCACGCCGGGCGCCTGCACCAGCCCGCGATACAAGGTCGCTTGCTCGGGCCGCATGCGGTCGATCCGCGCGGTCGGCGGCATGGTGCGCACATTGAGCAGGATCCGCGGCACTCCAGCCAGCAATGCCGCCAGCCCCGCGGCGAAAATCGTTCCGTCCTGCCAGATCTGGACGACCTCGGGCGCGTCATGGCGCAAAAGATCGGTCAGCCGTTCGGTGCCCTCCCGCATATGTGGCGGCAGCAGCGCCACAAGGTCGCCGATATCGGACAGCGCTCGAATCGCGCCAGCAGGGCCATACCCGCCTCGCGGTCGCCCAATCGATGGAACGCCCGCGCGGCCCGCAACCCGGCAGCCGGATCCTCGATCTCGGCCGGATCGCCGACATAGCGATCGACGATCCGTCGGGCCTCCTCGGCGCCGTGTAGCTGCCGCAACACCCCTGCATATTCGGCTAGAATGCGCGTCGAGGCCGGAAAGCGCCCGAGCAGATCGCGCCAGCAGCTCGCGGCGGCCTGCGCACCGGCGAGGATCCGCGTCAGCCGTCCGACCGCGATCTGCAGCGTCTCGCTGGCCGGAAACTGCCGCGCCAGGTCGATCGCCCGGCCAAGCTGCCATGGCGCCAGATCGCCGCGCTCGGCTTCGTCGAGCATCGCCCTGGATTCGGTGATCGCCTCTCGCCGGGTGATTTCGCGGGAGATCGGCTCCTCCGGGCCGGAGGCAATCGCGGAGGAGAGCCGGTCGGGCGCCGGGGCGGGCCGTTGCCTTGATGGGGCGAAGCTGTCACTCACGCAGCTGCCATAAGCGGCCCGTGGCGGCCGGGCAATTGAAAGGGAGCAGCGGCTGTCTCGCATGCTGGGTGACGCAATGATTTCCGCTCTGGCCGGTTTCGGGCCAAAGCCGCTTCGCCTCTGGGCGGCGCGCAAGGCGGCCGCGCGAGGCATGCATTGGGCGGCATTGCGGGCGGCTGGAGACGATCCCCTGGTGCTCGCGGCCCTCGGGCTCTATCCGCTGGCGCGCCGCGCATCGGGCGACGATCGGCATGCCGCTTTCGGCATGATCAAGGCGCATATCGGTTTGAGCCGCCATGCCCATCGCGAGGGGCGGGCCGCCTGGAACGCCGCCTTTGCCGTCGACGGCCTCGCTCCGCCGCTCGATATGTCGGACGATCCAGTGTCGGCCGATGGTTTTTCCTCCGCGCCGACCGATCCGCGGACAGGCCCGACGGTCTCGGTCATCGTGCCCTATCGCGACGCGGCGGCGACCTTGGGCCACGCGCTCGAATCGCTTTGCGCGCAAAGCTGGCGCGACCTCGAAATCCTCGCCATCGATGACGGTTCGACGGATGCGGGACCCGGGATCGCCGCGCGCGCGGCCCAGCGGGACAGACGCGTCATCTGTCTGAGAAACGAGGGAAAACAGGGCGTGTACGGCGCACGCAACCGGGCGCTCGAACAAGCGCGGGGCGAATATGTGACCTTTCTCGATGCCGACGACTGGTCGCCGCCCGAACGCATCGAGCGGCAGCTGGCGGCGCTCGCCGCGGGCGCCGCCGTCTCGATCGCCAACCATGTCCGCATCGACGAGCGGGGGCGTCCCGTCGCGCCGCGCGTCTTTCCGCTCGCCCGCCCGGTGCCGATCACGATGATGATCCGCCGCGAGGTGCTTCACGCGGCGGGGCCGTTCGAAGAGGTCGTCACGGGCGCCGATTCGGAGATGCTCGGGCGGCTGCGGATGCGTTTCGGGCGCAAGTCGATTGCCCGCGACCCGGCGATCCTGCTGGTCGCGCGCTGGCGGGCCGGCTCGCTGAGCGAGGCGCGCGAGGGCGGCTTGTTCGGCGAAGAGCGGCTGGCCTATCGCGCCGACTGGATGTTCCGCCATGCCGGTCGCCGCTTGCCAGACTTTGGCGGCGCGGCCTAGAGACGGCCGAGATGGGGAGCCGGACCGATTAGCGATCAAGAGCCTCGGAAGGACGATCTTCAAGCCGAGCTCGTCCGCGAACGCGCCGCCCGGCTCGCCGCCGAACGCGAGCTGGCCGAGCTTCAGGCCCAGAAGCGTCATCTCGAAAGCCGGGCCATCGGCGCTCGCCAGACGCTTGCTTACGGCCTCGGCCGGGCGCTGATCGAAGCCCGCAGCCTCAAGGGCATACTGGCGCTGCCGGCACGTATCCGCACCTTGCGCCTGCGGCAGAAGGCCAAGCGGCGGCTGCGCGTTCCAGATACGGTTCCCGGCGATGTCGCCCAGCGTATGCGGCTCGTCGACGAAGCGTTGGAACGCGCGGCGGCGGAGGGAGTGCGCGCCGCCGCGAGCGCGCTCGAAAAACATCGCGACGAGGCGCAGAGGGGGCGGGCGCTCGCCGAACTCGCCTTGTTCGCGCTCGAATCGTCGATCGAAGAGGGTGCCGAGATTGGGCTGCGGGCGGCGGAACTCGCGCCAGGCGAACCCCGGCTGCTGACGCTGATTGCCCGGCTGCAGGCGGCCGGCGGGGTGACGGCGCCGGCGCGGATCGGGCGGCTTGCCGGCGAGGCTCAGCCATTGTCTCCGCCGCAGCGGCAATGGCTCGCCGGCTTAGCGCGCGACGCCGGGCGACTGGCGGGCGATGCCTCGGCCCTGGCCGAGCGCAAGGGCGAGGCGAAGCCGATCGCCCATCTTGCCTTGATCGCGCCCGAGGGCTGGCGCGCCCATCCCCGGATTCGCGCGGCCGAACTGGCGGCCCGGGCGGCCGGGCTCTCGGTCGGCTTTGAAACCCCGCGGGATACCGCCGGCTGGGGCGCCCATATCTTCCCCGATTCGCTCGATTTCGCCGAGCAGGCGCTCGCCGCATGCCGCGACACCGACGCGCTGCTGCTCGATCTCGCCAACCGCCCGCGCGAGCTCGATGCGGGAAGCGACAGCGAAGTGACGCGCGTCGCACGGATGCGCCTCGGAGCCATGATCGCCGCCGCTGATACGGTCATCGCGCGCGGGCCGGCGGCGAACGCGCTGGCCGAGGCGCACGGCGCCATGCCCGAATGCATCGACGATGTCTGGCCCGATGCGGACCCCCCCGACGACGAGGATATCGCAACCGCCCGACTCGAATTCGGGCTCGGCGAACAGCCGACGGTGCTCGCCGCCGCCGATCTTTCCGACGAGAACGGCCTGCACCGTCTGTTGAGGGTGTTCGGCGAGTTCGGGGGAGAGAAGACGTCACCCGGCCTCGCCTTTCTCGGGTCGGGACCCGCCGCGCCGCAACTGGCGCTGCTTGCGGCCGAGTACGGCCTCGAAGACCGCGTCACCTTTGTCGGCAGCCCCGCTTTCGAACGCTGGCCGGCGCTGTTCGGCTGCTGCGCCGCCGCGATCTTTCCCGGGCAACAGTCGGATTCGTTCGGATCGGCGGTTCCGCTCGCCATGCTGCTGGCCGCCCGCCTGGGCATCCCGGCGCTCCAAAGCGATGCCGCATGGGAATCGAGGACGAGCGATTCACTTATCCGCTCTCCGCTCGGGGAGGATTGGAAAAGTGCAATTATTCAAACGCTTGAGGTGACGGAGACACCCGAACGCCGCGCTTCATCTGATCGTCTCGAAGGTCTTTACCAGCGGTTGCGGGCGGGCTAGCGCGAGGGCGCGCCGTATCGGGCTGGCGCTCGCCGCGCGGCTATTGTAACAGCGCCCGATGCGTTCATCTGGGGCGGTTTTATGCGTATCGCGATGATCGGAACGGGCTATGTCGGCCTTGTTTCCGGCGCCTGTTTTTCCGATTTCGGCCATAGCGTGACCTGTGTCGATCAGGATCGCGACAAGATCGCCGCGCTGCTCGGTGGCGACATGCCGATCTACGAGCCGGGGCTCGAGGCGCTCGTCGCGAACAATGTCGCCGCCGGCCGCCTCGCCTTCACCACCGACACGACCCAAGCCGTGCGCGGTGCCGATGCGGTTTTCATCGCCGTCGGTACGCCGTCGCGGCGCGGCGACGGCCATGCCGATCTCAGCTTCGTCTATGCCGCCGCGGAGGAGATCGCCAAGGCCTGCCAGGGGCCGACGGTGATCGTCACCAAATCGACCGTGCCCGTGGGCACTGGCGACGAGGTCGAGCGTATCGTGCGCGAAGCGGCGCCCGAGGCCGAGATCTCGGTCGCCTCGAACCCCGAATTCCTGCGCGAGGGCGCGGCGATCGCCGATTTCAAGCATCCCGACCGGGTCGTCGTCGGCATCGAGGACGAGCAGGCCCGCCAGGCGCTGACCGAAATCTACCGGCCGCTTAATCTCAACAAGGTGCCGATGCTGTGCACCAGCCGGCGGACGGCCGAGCTGATCAAATATGCCGCTAACGCCTTCCTTGCGACGAAAATCACGTTCATAAACGAGATAGCCGATCTGTGCGAAGCGACCGGATCGGATGTGCAGGATGTCGCCCGGGGAATCGGTCTCGACAATCGGATCGGCCCCAAATTCCTGCATGCCGGACCCGGCTATGGCGGGTCGTGTTTTCCGAAGGATACGCTGGCCTTGCTCAAAACCGCGCAGGACAAGGAATCGCCGCTGCAGATTGTCGAGGCCGTGGTGCGCGTCAATGACAGCCGCAAGCGCAGCATGGGCCGCAAGATCGTCCGCGCGCTCGACGGCGATGTGCGCGGCAAGCGGATCGCCATCCTCGGCCTGACCTTCAAGCCCAATACCGACGATATGCGCGAAGCGCCTTCGATATCGATCATCCAGGCCTTGCAGGATGAAGGCGCGAAAATCCGCGCCTATGATCCGGAAGGCATGGATCAGGCCCGAGCATTGCTCGAAAATGTCGAATTCGTGGATAATCCGTACGACGCCGCTTCGGGCGCCGACGCGCTGGCGATCGTGACCGAATGGGACGAGTTTCGCGCGCTCGATCTGCGCCGGCTTGCCGACAGCCTCGTCCGTCCGATACTGATCGACCTTCGCAATATCTATTCGCCCGACGAAGCCGAGCGCGCCGGCTTCGTCTATCACGGGGTCGGCGTTGGGTCCGCCGGCGTCCCGGCCGGATAGTCCGCATGGCATCGGATCTTGAACAGCGGAATCTCTACCGGCCGCCCTTCGGCACCGAATGGATGGCGGAATTGCGCCAGTCGCTGACGGTGATGGTCCGGGTGATCCACGCGATCATCATCCGGGAGGCCCGCACCCGCTACGGTTCGTCGCAGCTCGGCTATCTGTGGGCGCTGATCGATCCGGTGATCCTGCTCATCGTGCTGATCGCGGTATTCGCGGCGATTGGCCGGTCGACCCCGATCGCGGTTCCCTTGCCGGTGTTTTTTCTGAGCGGCATCATGCCCTTTTACTATTGGCGCGGAGGCTTCTCGCGCGGGGCTACCGCCGTCAGCGCCAATCTCGGGCTGATTTCCTACCCTCAGGTCATGCCGTCCGATATCATCATCGGCCGGACCTTGCTCGAAGGGGCGACGACCCTGATCGTCTTCTTCATCATCATAAATCTGTTTTATCTGGTGCTGGGCATTCCGCTCGCGGTTTATTTCGGCGATCCCGTGCAAATGTTGCTGGCGACGGCGGGGTTATTTTATTTCACGCTCGGATTCGCATTTCTAAGCGCGGGAATCGGTCGAATCCTGCCGGTCTGGTCGAATATCCAATCCTATATATCCCGGCCACTTCTGATCCTGTCCGGCGTATTCTTCACCCTCGAGCAACTTCCGTCATCGTTTCGGCAATATATGGCATACAATCCCGTGGCGCATCAGATCGAATGGATGCGAACGGCGATGTTCGAATCCTTCGACAGCAACAGCTATAGCGTGACTTTTGTCCTCGCCAGCGCGACCATTGCATTGCTGCTCGGTCTGATCATCGATCGCATGCTACTGTTGACCGGCGACGAAGAGATTGTGAGCTGACCGGTGACGATCGAATTGCGCAACATCACCAAAGTCTACCGCTCGCGACGGGGCGGCAAGAAAACCGTTCTGACCGATGTCAACGCCACCTTCGAACGAGGGTACAGCTACGGACTTCTCGGGCTCAACGGCGCGGGCAAGTCGACCCTGCTGCGGCTGATCTGCGGTGCGGAGCGCCCGACTTTCGGCGATGTTCTGAGCGATGTTTCGATCAGCTGGCGGCTGGGCTTTACGGCGGGCTTCAACAGCACCCTAACCGGCATGGAGAATCTGCGCTTCGTCTGCCGGATCTATGGCGCGGATATTGCCGAAGTGTCCGACTTCGTCGAGGATTTCGCGGAAATCGGCAATGCGATCCACGAACCGGTGCGCAACTATTCGAGCGGCATGCGCGCCAGGTTGGCTTTCGGGCTGAGCATGGCTATCCGGTTCCAGGTATATGTAATCGACGAATCGCTTGCCGTCGGTGACGTCACCTTTCAGGAAAAGTGCCAGATGGAGTTCGACCGCAGGCGCGAGGAGTCCGATATCCTGATCACCTCCCATTCCCCGACCATGATTCAACAATATTGCGACCGGGCCGGCGTCATCGAGGCCGGCAAGCTGACGATGTTCGACAATCTCGACGATGCCACCGATTTTTACGAACAGGTGATAAGTGCTCGATAAGATCACCGGTCTGCTCCGCATCCCCGAGGGTGCGACCGAACTCCGCGTTGCCAAGCGGCAACAGCGGCTGCGCGCCGTGGGCGTCGGCATTCTCGTGCCGACCTTGCTGGTCTTCGTCTATTACGCGCTGCTCGCCCGGCCTGAATTCGAGACCGAGATGAAGGTCACCGTCCAGGGGCTCGAACAGCAGTCTCCCGACCTGTTGACAGGCATCGGCCTTCCCTCGATCACTCAATCGAGCAATGACGGGCTGGTCATCGTCGATTTCATCCAGAGCCGGGAACTCGTTCGCCGGCTGGTCGACAGTTACGGTTTCGATCTTGCTTACGGCCAACGGAGTTTCGATCCCTTCGCGCGCGTCGCGCCCTCGGCGCCGCTCGAGTCGAAAACCGATTTCTGGCTCGGCCAGAGCGCGGCCAATTACGATACCACCTCGAACGTCATCACCATCGCGGTGCGCGCCTTCACGCCCGAGGAATCGCTGCGATTGGCGGAGGGCGTGCTGGCCGAAACCGAATCGGTGGTCAATTCGCTCAACAGCCGCGTCCAGAACGAGGCGGTCAGGGTCGCCGAGGAAGAACTCGCCGGACGCCGCGAGGAATATAACGAGGCGCGACGTCGCGTGATCGCCGCGCGCGCAAATCGCGCGACGACGATCGAAGCCGAATCCCAACAACAGATCGGGCTCGTCGGCGGTATCGAGAGCCAGCTCGCCCAGGCGCGGGTCGAGCGGGCGACGGCGATTGCGCAGTTCCGCCCCGATTCGCCGCAAATTCGCGCGCTCGACGAGCAGATCGCCTCGCTCGAACGCGAACGCGACCGGGCGCAAGCGGAAATTCGTGGCGGTCCGGGCATCGGCGAAGCCCAGCGCGATGTCAGCGCGCAGACCGCCTTGCTCGATTATGAATTCGCGCAGCAGGCCTATTATGCCGCGATCCAGGCGCGGCAGGGCGCGGTCAATACGCGCGAAGGCGAGCGTCGCTATCTCGTCGCCTTCGTGCCGCCGCGGCTGGCCGAGGTCAGCAACTATTGGGGCCGCTTCACGAACGTCTTCGCGGTCGCCGTCGCCGCGGCTTTGTTCATGGCGGTCGCCATGCTCGGCTATTCGGTCATCAAGGATCACATGCAATGAGTTCCGCCTTGCATCTCTTCTCCATCAGACCTGCGCGAACCCTGCTTGCGGCCGTGTTTCTGCTGCTCGCGGCTCCGGTTTCGGCACAGATCGACCGGGACAGCGGAGCGAGCGCCGTGGGCGCCGATTCGGCGCCGACGGCGGTGCTTCAGGATGACCAGCGCGGCACCATCGGCCAATCGCGAACCCTGCGTCAGGACCAGTTGCGGGGCTTCCGGCCCGAGCCGTTCGGTTCGGAACTGTTCAATGCCAATGCGGGCGCCGCGACGGCGGGGGTGATGGATCCCAATTATGTCGTGCAGCCCGGAGACCGGGTCTCGGTGACGACCTACGGGCTCGAGAATCAGACCGGCACGCTGGTCGTCGACCCCGAGGGCAATATCGCGCTTCCGAATGTCGGTCCGGTACGGGTCGGCGGCGTGTTGGCGTCGCAGGTCGACGACGTGGTCAGCGCCGCGGCGTCGCAAATATATCAGAGCACGGTACAGGTTTACGCGACGGTGCTCGATTCGGGCCAGATCCTGGTGTTCGTTGCCGGCCCCGTCGATCAGCCGGGCTCGCATTCGGGCAGCAGCCAGGAATCGGTGATCGGCTTCCTTCAGCGCGCCGGCGGCATCGATGAAGACCGCGGCAGCTATCGCCACATCATCATCCGGCGCAACGGCGAGACGATTGGCAATATCGACCTTTACGACTTTCTGCTGAGCGGCGACATGTCCGGGGTTCAGCTGCAGACTGGCGACGTCGTCGTGGTCGGGCAGCAGGGGCCGATCGTGTCGGTCACCGGCGACGTCCGAGCGCCCTATACCTTCGAATTCGCGCATGCGGCCGGGACCGGCGCCGAATTGCTGCTCTATGCCCGACCCCGGCCAGAGGTGACGCATGTATCGGTGCTCGGTACGCGCGACAGCACCCCTTTCAATGCCTATGTGACGCGGGAGGAATTCGCCGTTCTGACGCTCTATGACGGCGACCGCGTCCAGTTCCACGCCGATGCGCCGGCCGATACATTCATCGTCCGGGTGCGCGGCGCGACGACCGGGCCGTCCGCCTATGTCGTCAATCGCGGCGACTATCTCGGCCCGCTGCTCGACCGGATACCGCTCGATCCGCTGGGGAACGCGTCATCTACACCGATTCGGCGCCGACGCCCTCGGTCGCCCAGGCGCGCGCGGCGCAGGCGGCGGGGCTCGTCAGCTTTATCGAGCGCGCGCGCCAGGTCGAGCCGCGCGGGCTGGTCGCGTTCCCCGAGGAGGCCGATCTCAATCAGGTTCTGCTGGAGCCCGACGACGTCATCGTCATTCCCTATATGACCCAGACCGTCGTCGTCGGCGGCGAGGTCGAGTTACCACAGACGATGCTTTGGACGCCGGGCAACGACGCCCGCGACTATGTCCAGCTTTCAGGCGGCTTTACGCGGCTTGCCAACCGGTCGGACACGCTGGTGATCCATCCCGACGGCAGCGTCCAGCGCGGCGGCCAGGTGCGCGCCGGCGATCGCATTCTCGTGCCGCCGAAGGCGCCCGGCTACACGCTGCAACTGATCCGCGACATCACGCAGATCTTCGCCCAGATCGGCATCGCCGGAGCGGCCGTCTTCCGATAGTTCGATAATTGTCAAAAATTCAGCTGCCCGCGCCCGGGACGCCAAGGGAAGTTAGTCCGGCGCGGCAGATCCGCGCGTCCAGTCGATCCCGGCAAGCGTGCCCGGAATATCGATCCGGCGGTAGAAATTGCCGTTGATCTGGGTTCGCTCGATCAGCTGCTGGCGGAATTTCCTGTATAATTCGCTATGCACGGGGAATTCGTGCGCCCGCGTCCAGAATTCGTCGAGGCCGACGGTCGCGGTCAGTCCGTCGATCCGGTAGATCGCATCGCCGGTCGCCAAGGTCGGTTTGCCGTGATGCAGCGCCGACATCCCGGTCGTGCTGTTGATCGTCACCACGCCCTCGCTGCGGATGATCAGCGACGGGAGATGGAGATCGTGGACATAGATCAGCCGGTCACCGAGCGAATATTTGCGGCGCAACCGGCGTACCAGCCGGGTGTAATCGGTATAGGGCCGGTCCATCGGATGGTGCTTGATGACCAGCGAGCAATCGTCGGGCGCATTCTGGCTGAAGGATGCGACGACATGGCGCAGGAAGTCTTCCATGTCGTCATATTGCGAATGGACGTCGATCTGCGCGTCGTTGTGGACCTGGAGCGGCACGAGGAAGAATTTCGGATGGTCCTCGCCCAACAGCCTTTTCGCCTCCGGTCTGTTCTTCCAGTGATGCCAGTATTTGCGCGCACCGGCCCATATCCAGCGCAGCGCCTCGGTATAATTCATCGACCGGTGGTGCCGGTAATGCGGGAAAAAGGGCCAGAGCAAAACCGACCAGCAGTAATAGGTGACCGCCCAGACGCCGCCATACCAGATCGTCGGGCCGACCGGGCTGGGTATTTTGGGCTCGGCGGCAGGGGTATTGAGATAGAATATGCCGGATCTCGGCATCAGGCTGCGGCCGTTCACGCCATGGTGTTCCATGGTGATGTAATCGGGCCGGATATAACCCTCCTCGAAGACCTGGATTTCGATGCCATGTTCATCCGCATAATCGCTCGCCATGCGGTGCATGCGGCGGCAGTCGCCGAACAGCATGATCATGTCGATCCGCTTTTCCTCGCATACCCTCGCTAGAAAGTTCGGAAATGCGTCGAGCCGCCGGGTGAAGTTGGTCGCGTTGCGCGGGCAATAGAGCCAGTCGCCGCCGTTGAAGTTGATCTTGTGGACATTGGCGCCGGCCCAGCGCAAATCCTGCGCCAGACGGCCGAAGAAAGGGCCGACGGGTCCCTGGAGGAGAAGAATGTTCCGGCCCCTGAAGCAATAGGGGGCGTCCCTGGGAATCTCCGGCAATGGCAATGCCGGAGCATCGGCCCGCTCGACGCGTGCCTCTCCCGATTGCTCGACCGGGCGCAGATCGCCAGCCATACCCCTGGTACTCCTAGTTCAGCGCGCCCGTTTGTACGCAATTGTACTATTATTGCGTCTGGCGCGAGTCCTTAGTAGATACGGCGGCAAGAGGCAAATTCGCCAAGAGTCTGGACCTTGCGGCGCGATTGGCGCAAGCTGAGGCCACGAAAGGGGTTTGATGGTAGAGTCTTTATCGCAACGGGAGCACTCCGTGAAGCTCCCTTTCGATCCCGACAAACAGCCGACGAGTCCGCGTCGCGCCGCCGCGCATGCGCTGGCCATCAACGCCGCCGCGGTGGCAACGCTGGCCGCTCGGATCGATGATCAATTCGATCGGGCGGTCGACATGATATTGTCGCAACCCGGGCGCACGGCCGTCTCCGGGATGGGCAAGTCGGGCCTCGTCGCGCGCAAGATTTCGGCGACCCTTGCCTCGCTTGGCACGCCGAGCCTCTTCGTGCACAGCGCAGACGCCGCGCATGGCGATCTCGGCATGATCACGCGGGGCGATTGCGCGATCCTCATCTCGGCGAGTGGCGAGACGCAGGAAGTGCTCGGCCTGATCCCCTATCTCAACCGGCTCGAAATCCCGATCATCGCGATCAGCGGCAATTCGCGCTCGACCCTCGCCAAGCGCGCCGACATCGCGCTCGACGCATCGATCGAGCGCGAGGCGTGCCTGCACAATCTGGCGCCGACAACTTCGACCATCGTCGCGATGGCGATGGGCGATGCGCTGGCGATCGCGCTCTGCGAGGCGCGCGGTTTCCGCGCTTCGGATTTCGCCGAATATCACCCGGGCGGAAAGCTCGGCAAACGACTGAAGACGCGCGTGCGCGATGCGATGCACAAGATCGATCTGCCGCTTTGCGAACCCGATACGCCGCTCAAGGCGATGCTGCCGATCATGTCCGAAGGTCGCCTCGGCCTGGTGCTTGTGATGGCGGGCCAACAGTTGCAGGGCATCGTCACCGACGGCGACCTCCGCCGCGGCCTCGAACGGTCGGAGGAAATGAGCGGCCTGGCGGCGCGGGACATCATGACCGTCGATCCACTGACCATCGGACCCGACGCCACTTTGTACGATGCCGATCTCGAGATGCACGCCGCCAAGGTCACCGCGCTTGTCGTTGCCGATCCGCACATGAAGGTGCTCGGGGTCATCCAGATCCATGACTGACGCGGCGCCGGCGCCCTGGGCGCGCGGCGAGCTGTTCGTCATCGCCGGCCCCTGCGCCATCGAATCGCGCCAATTCGCGCTCGAAACCGCCCAAGAGCTGCGCGAGATTTTTGCCGCGGCGGGGATCGGACTGGTTTACAAATCCTCCTTCGACAAGGCGAACCGGACTTCGGTGTCGAGCTTTCGCGGCGTCGGCATGGACAGGGGGCTTGAGATACTCGCCGAGGTGCGCGAGATGCTCGGCGTTCCGGTGGTCACCGACGTTCACGAGGCCGACCAGGCGGCGCCGGCCGCTGAGGCCGTCGACATGCTGCAGACGCCGGCCTTTCTGTGCCGCCAGAGCGATTTCATCGCTGCGGTCGCCCGCACCGGCAAGCCGATCAACATCAAGAAGGGGCAGTTCCTGGCACCCTGGGACATGGCCAAGGTGGTCGAAAAGGCGCGCGCGGCGGCCGAAGAGGCCGGGGTCGAGACGCCGATCTTCGCCTGCGAGCGCGGCACGAGCTTCGGCTACGGCAATCTCGTCGTCGATATGCGCGGGCTCTCGATCATGAAGGAGACCGCCGGCTGCCCGATCGTGTTCGACGCCACCCATTCGGTGCAGCTGCCCGGTGCCAGGGGCGAGAGCAGCGGCGGCGAGCGCCAATATGCGCCGAGCCTCGCGCGCGCCGCGGTGGCGACGGGCGCGATCTCCGGCCTGTTCATCGAGAGCCATCCCGATCCCGACAATGCGCCCTGCGACGGGCCCAACATGCTGCCCTTCGAATGGCTGCCGGGGCTGCTCGCCGAACTGAAGGCGATCGATACCGTCACGCGCGCCCGGTGAGCATGGTCCGGTGAGCGTCGTCGCGATCATTCCCGCCCGCTGGGGTTCGACCCGTTTTCCGGGCAAGCCGCTGGCGGCGATCGCCGGCAAGCCGATGATTCAGCATGTCTGGGAACGCGTGTCGGCGGCCGACGGCGTGGACGATGTGATCGTTGCCCATGACGACCAGCGGATCGGCGCGGTGATCGAAGCGCTCGGCGGGCGCGCGCGGATGACGCGCGGCGACCATGAGACCGGCAGCGACCGGCTGGCCGAGGTCGCCGAGCGGCTCGACCATGATATCGTGATCAACGTCCAGGGCGACGTGCCGCTGGTGCGACCGGAGGATCTGACGGCTCTGGCCCAACTGCTGCGCGACGAGCCGGGCGTGCAGGTGGCGAGCCTCTGCTATCCGATGTCCGCCGCCGAGGCCGAAAATCCCCATCACGTGAAGGTCGTTTGCGCGGCGAATGGCGATGCGCTCTATTTCAGCCGATCGCCGATCCCCTATCCGCGCGATGCGGCGGCCGCGCGCTATCTCCACCATGTCGGCATCTTCGCCTATCGGCGCGAAACCTTGCTCGGTTTCACCAGCCTGCCCGTGCCCGACGAGGAACGTGCCGAAGGGCTCGAACAGCTGCGGCTGCTCGCCGCGGGCATCGCGATCAGGATGATCGAGGTCGAGCCGACCGGACCCGGCGTCGACACGCCCGACGAACTCGCACAGGTCGAGGCGATCCTCGCCGGCTAGAGGCGATCCGAGCAGTTCGTCATTGCGAGCGCAGCGAAGCAATCCAGTCCCATCATGTCGGCGATGCACAAGCGGCGAGGGCGGGACGGGATTGCCGCGTTGCCTTCGGCGCCTCGCAATGACGGTGAGGTTAGAGCGTCCAGCGATCGAGATCACCGAGATCGCGGTCGCGCCAGATGCCGGTGAGATCGGCGACCAGCCCGCCCTGGGCCGCGAGCGCCGCGATCGCCTTGCCGTCCATCTCGCGATAGGCGCGGTGGGGCACCGCCGCGAAGACGAGATCGAAACATTGGTCGGGAAGGTCGG
Organism: Sphingomonadales bacterium; assembly: GCA_020200935.1. Lineage (GTDB taxonomy): Bacteria > Pseudomonadota > Alphaproteobacteria > Sphingomonadales > Sphingomonadaceae > Parasphingopyxis. Next base: position 182 of record JAIVHR010000174.1, on the reverse strand, counting down.
AAACGATCCCGATATCATGCTCCTTCAATGCGGCCGCCGGATCGGCCAGCGGATCGTGGACGGTGACCGCGTGACCCAGCGCCTCGAGCCGCGCGATCACGTCGATGACGCGCGAATTGCGCAGATCGGGCACGTCCTCCTTGAAGGTCAGGCCGAGCATCAGCGCGGTGCCGGGCTTGCCC
>JAIVHR010000126.1 GCA_020200935.1 Sphingomonadales bacterium | reverse complement strand
GCCTGTGATAGTGATTGTCGCGAAAAGCCGCATAGCCCGCTTCCCCGCCATTGGCGAAGCCGGTGGCGAGGAACACCGCCGGCACGCCCTGCTGGACGAAGCGATAATGGTCGGAGCGGGTGAACACCCCCTCCTCGGGAAAGGGGTCGGGCGACAGGGCGAGGCCGGTGCTCTCGGCGGCCCCGGCGACGAGCGGCCCGAGGGTCGAGTTCTCGGCGCCGAAGGCGATCACGTCGGCGAGTTCATAGAGCAGCACCGGCATGTCGAAATTGACCACCGCGACGACCTCGCCGTCATCGACCACCGGGTTGCGCGCCAGATAGTCGGCACCGAGCAGCCCGTCCTCTTCGGCGGTGAGCGCGGCGAACAGGATCGGGCGGCGCGGCCGGTCGGCGCTTTCGGCGAGCGCGCGGGCGACTTCGAGCATCGTCGCGACGCCGGCGGCATTGTCCATCGCGCCGTTGCGGATGCGGTCTCCGTCCTCGCCCGTCTCATGCACCCCGAGCCCGTCGAGATGCGCCGTCATCAGCAGATATTCGCCGGCCAGCGCCGGGTCCGATCCGGGCAGCATGGCGACGACATTGGCGCTCGCCAGGGCGCGCTGGCTGCTCGGCGTCTCGATCCGCGCCGTCGCGTCGACGGCGAAGCCTTCGGGCCGCCCGCCTTCGCGATCGGCGATCTCGAGAATCTCTTCGAAGCTCTGCGGCGCGCCGGCGAACAGCCGCTCGGCGAGCGGCCGGTTCAGATAGGCGCCATTGCGGATCCCCGGCGCGCGGCGGAAGGGAACGCCCTCGGCATCGACCCAGCTCAGCGACGGTTCGCCGGCATATTGCAGATAGCGCTCCCAGGGCACCCGGGCGGCATCCTGGCGGGTGCGGACGTTGATCCGGCCGATCGCCCCGCGCGCATCGGCCATCCGCGATTTGTCGGCGTTGAGATGCGCGCCGACCTCGCTCGCCATGCCCTTGGGATAGCCGGTCAAGGTGACGACGATCGCGCCGGTAACATCGAGCCCGGCATAATCGTCGATGCCGAGATCGGGCCGGTCGATGCCGTATCCGACAAATACCAGCGGCGCCTCGACCGCGACATCGGCCGGTATCAGGCTCGGCCCCATCAGCACGTCCTCGCCCTGCGCATAATGCGCGGTCTCGCCGTTGATCGTCAGCGTCAGCCGCGGCGCGCCTTCGAGCGAGGCCTCGCGCAGCGGCACGCTCTGCATCCAGCCGCCCTGATCGCCGGCCGGCGTCAGCCCCATGCCGAGAAATTCGGCGGCGACATATCGGGCGGCGATGTCATAGCCGCGGCTCCCGGCATCGCGGCCCTCGAGCAGATCGTCGGCGAGGAACTCGACATGCGCGCGCACCGCTTCGGGAGCGAAAACCGGGTCGGCCTCCTGCGCCTGTGCCGCCGCGGCGATCAGCCCCAGCCCGGCCGCGCCGATCATCGTCATACGCTTCATCGCCATTCCCCTCGAACCGTCGTTTCGCGCATTCATAGGCCGCTCGCAGAGCCGGGGGCAACATCCGTCGATAGCCGGGCGAGGGCGCTTGCGCGGCGGCCGGGCGGCGCTATGGTCGGCTGCGAAAATCAGTCCGTTGGAGAGGATATTCATGCGCTCGATGATTCTCGCGCTGCTCGCGCCGCTGGCGCTCGTTGCAAGCCCGGTCCTGGCGCAGGAAGCGCCCGCCGGTCCGCAGCCGGTCGCCGAGGCCGCCGATCTCGTCGATCAGGTGTCGATCCCCTATGAGGAGTTCACGCTCGATAACGGCCTCGCCGTGATCGTGCACGAGGATCGCAAGGCGCCGGTCGTCGCGGTTTCTATCTGGTATCATGTCGGTTCGCGCCACGAGCCCGAGGGCAAGACCGGCTTCGCGCATCTCTTCGAGCATCTGATGTTCAACGGCTCGGAAAACGCGCCCGGCGATTTCTTCGAGCCGCTGCGCCAGATCGGCGCGACCGATCTGAACGGCACCACCTGGTACGATCGGACCAACTATTTCCAGACCGTGCCGACCCCGGCGCTGCCCTTCAC
>JAIVHR010000297.1 GCA_020200935.1 Sphingomonadales bacterium | reverse complement strand
CGTCCGCCGGCCGATTGGGATCGATATTTGACGATGAAGCTCATGCCGCCGCTACCAGTAGAAAAAGACGCTGACGATGTGGGCGGAAAGCGCGGCGATGAGCGCGAAGGTCATCGGCACATGGATATAGAGCCAGATCTGGAGGATCGACTTGTAGCGCAGATGACGGCGAATCCGGGCCATCGCGGCCTGCCGACGCGCGAGCAGCCCCTCGATCCTGTCGAGCACGTCGTCCATCGGATCGGCACCGCTGCGCGCGCGTGCCCGGACCGCCTCGACCGCCGCCGCTGTTCCGCCGCCGCGATAGCGGCCCCGAAGCCTATGAAAGAGACGACCCCTGAAGGGATCTTCGGCGATCGCCTCGTCGATGCGCAAGGCGGTCTCGGCGTCGAGCGGCTGGGCGGCGTCGAACAGCCGGCGATCGATATCGTGCAGGGTCGCCAGCATGTCCTCCTCGGTCGCCTCGTCGCGATTGCGGCTGAGGATGCGCGGCAGCCCGGCATAAGCGGCGACGCCGAACAGGCCCGACAGGATGACCAGCATCATCAGCGCCCAGGCCAGCGTGTGGACGTTCCAGCCGAGCTGGAAACCGGCATGGAAGGTGCCGATCGCGGCGAGCGCGAGGCCGAGATAGACATGCGCCGAAACCCAGGCCTTGAGCGACCAGCGCCCCGGCGTCATCGCGCGCTTGCGCACCCCGAGCAGCGCCAGCCAGACGATCAGCAGCGCGCCGACCGTGCCAAGCGTGTAGCCGTACCAGCTGCCGCCGTTGGGACGCGGCGCGACATCGACCAGCAGATAGGTGACGACGAGCAGCAGCAGGATGGCGAGCGCGATCTTGCCCCAGAACATGTCGCGATAGGCGAGGAATCCCCGATGCCTGGCCCGCTCGCCGGTCGCCGGGCTCGATCCGTCGAGATTGGCCCCCCGGCTCGCCATCAGGCGTCCTCGGACTCGAGCCGCGAGACCGAGAGGAATTCTTCGGGCGCGACCCGGATCGCGGCGCCGGTCGGGCAGGCGCGCACGCAGGCGGGTCCGCCCCTGATCCCGGCGCACATGTCGCATTTGACCGCGACCTTGGGCGTTTCGGAAGACACGCGCTTGTCGATCCAGTCATGGTCGGGCTCGCCGGGACCCGGGCCGAGGCCGAAGAATATCCAGGAGAGCAGCGAGGGTTTTTTCGGCGGCACCTTTTCCATCCGGATAACGTCGTAGGGGCAGTTGCGCTGGCAATTGCCGCAGCCGATGCAGGTCTCGTCGATAAACACCTCGCCGTCCTCGCCGCGATGGATCGCGTTGGGCGGGCAATCGGCCATGCAATGCGGATGCTCGCAATGGCGGCAGCTGGTCGGCACATGGAGATGCGCATAGGTCCGGCCGGCCTCGCGGTTGAGCCGCGAGAGCCCCTCGTGGCTGTCGGCGCAGGCCTTTTCGCAATTGTCGCAGCCGACGCAGAGCGTCTCGTCGATCAGCAGCACGTCGGTCGCCTCGCCGATGCCGTTCTCGACGAGGAAGGAGGAGACCCGCGAATACATGTCGACGACGCCCGAAAAGCTGTCCTTCTTCGCCTCGACGAAATCGTTGACCTCCTCGCGCGCCGAGGCGTCGCGGCGGACGCGGTCGCGCAGCCGCGGGTGGCTGTCGAGCAGCCGCCGGAAAGCATCGCCTTGGATGCATATGACTTCGGACTTGATCGCGGCGCGGACGGTCGCGGTGCGCTTCTTTTCGTCGAGCGCCGCCATCTCGCCGACATAGGAGCCGGCCGGCAAATAGGAGAGGAAGACGGGCTTTCGGCCGATCGTCTTCTCGACGACCATCGAACCGGAACGGATGACATAGACGTCGTGGCCGATGGCGCCTTCTTCGATCACCGCTTCGCCCGCCTTGACCTGCTTGAGTTCGGCACTCTCCATGACCTCGGCGAGATCGGCCGAGGTCAATCCCGCGCCGAAGAGCTGCAGCAGCTGGCGTTCGATCGATGTTTGCGTCACCGCGCGCTTGGCCGCCGGTACCGCCGCCATCAGCTTGAGCGCCGCCATGCGG
>JAIVHR010000012.1 GCA_020200935.1 Sphingomonadales bacterium | reverse complement strand
GCGCAATACCGAGAAATGGATGAGCACGTCGCCGCCGCCATCGTCGGGCACGAGAAAACCGTAGCCGCGCGTACCGTCGAACCATTTGACGATGCCCGAAACCGCCGTCGGCCTTTCGGACACGACGATATCGGACTCGCCGTCCCCCCCATTGCGCACTTCGTCCCGGACACCGCTGAAGGCCACTCTACACGCTCCCTGCGCGCCAGCCACGACTCCGGCGGCGCTCACCCCGGCAACTTCCTAACACAGATTGGTCTGGCGCCGAAACAATATCTTGCAAGGCGCCATTGCCGAAAGCGCTCAATCCGGCGGTTCCGGCACGATGCCCGGTTCGGCCGCGATCAGCCTGGCGATATGGCCGTAGGCATGGCCGGCGCGCATCATCGCGGCAAAGGCCTTGCGGCGCGCCGCTTCATCCATCGGCCGGTCGGCGAACGGGCCGATCCGGCGCTTCCTCGCGAAGGTCAACGCGGCGTCCCAACCCGCCTCCGCCGCCTGCTCGCGCGCGTCGCTTGCGTCCCCATCCTCGATTCCCGCCTCGAACAGGGCCTGATCGAGCCGCCGGGCGCCGTAGCCGCGCCGCGACAAAGAAGCCGCCCGTGCCACGGCGAAGGCGCGATCGTCGACATAGCCCAGCTCGGCGCATTTTTCGGCGAGTTGCGCGACCTGCGGCTCGCCCTCGCCCGCCCAGCCGCGCTCGCGCAGCTTGCGGGCCAGATAGCGGCGGAGCCTGGCGCGGGTCGTCGCATAGCGGCCGAGATAGGCGATCGCCAGCTGTTCGAGCGTCTCGCCGTCCAGCGGTGGACGGGGCTTTGGGGGCGATCGACGGGCCACGCGCCATTTTTGTGCCATAGTAGAGCCGGAATTTGAACTTGCCTTGTCGGCTAAGCGGGTGGGATAACGACATTTGTCCCCTCGCCGCGGCGGGCGGGACGGCAAGCCAGGGAGTTCCTGCGCGGCCCGCTGCCTGGGATGGCGCTGCGTCCGTGCTCCATCCGATGATGACCGAAACGCTCGTTCCGACCCCGATTGACGACGATCTGCCGCGCCGCTTCGCCGATTTCGGCACGCTCGGCGAGGCGCTCGATTATGCGGCGCGCGGCAAGCGCGGCTTCAACTTCCACGATCCGCGCGGCCGGCTGATCCGCGCCTACCCCTTTGCCGAGCTGCGCGACGATGCGATCGCCGGCGCCTCGCGGCTGATCGCCCATGGCATCGAACCCGGCGACCGGGTGGCGCTGATCGCCGATACCGAGCCGCAATTCTGTGCCCTGTTCTTCGCCGCGGTCTATGCCGGCGCGCTGCCCGTTCCGCTGCCGCTGCCGACCACCTTCGGCGGCAAGGAGGGCTATATCGAGCAGCTCGCGGTCCAGCTGCGGAGCTGCGCGCCCAAGCTGCTGCTCTATCCCGAAGAGATCGAGGGCCTCGCGCTGCCCGCCGGCGAGGCGCAGAATGTCGAGAGCATCGGCTGGGATGCCTTCGCCCAACGCCCGGCGCCCGAAGTCGCGCTGCCGCGGGCCAACTCGAGCGATGTCTGCTATCTCCAATATTCGAGCGGATCGACGCGCTTTCCGCATGGCGTCGTCATCAACCCCCGCCGCATCGGCAGCCAGTCGCGCGTCGCCGAGCGCTTCGACCTGTCGCGCTGGCGGCTCGCGGGCAACGGCGCCGACATGATCCGGCCCGATGTGATGGAGGCCTTCGCCGCAGCCTTCGCCGATGCCGGTTTCGATCCCGAATGCTTCATGCCGAGCTACGGCCTCGCCGAAGCGACGCTGGCGGTCACGCTGATGCCGTCGGGCGAGGGCATCGTCGTCGATCACGTCGCCGAATCGAAGCTCGCCGGCGAGCCGGTCGCCGACCGCGACGGAAGCGAGCGCAGCCGCGCGATCGTCAATTGCGGCAAGCCGGTCCGCGACACGCGGGTCGAGATCCGCGGCGACAAGGGCCGGCTGCTCGCCGAGACCGAGATCGGCCGGGTGTGGATCAAGAGCCCGGCGATGATGGACGGCTATTTCCGCGACCCCGAGGCGACCGCCGCCTGCATCGAGGACGGCTGGCTCGACACCGGCGATATGGGCTATCTGAGGGACGGCTATCTCTACATCGTCGGCCGCGCCAAGGACATGATCATCGTCAATGGCAGGAATCACTGGCCGCAGGACATCGAGTGGGCGGTCGAGCAATTGCCGGGCTTCAAATCGGGCGACATCGCCGCCTTCGCGATCACCGCCCCATCGGGCGAGGAAACCCCGGCCGTGCTCGTCCAGTGCCGGACCAGCGATCTCAACGAACGGGCAAGGCTGCTCGATCAGATCCGCCAGAAGGTCCGCGCCGTCACCGGCATGAATTGCGTCATCGAACTCGTGCCGCCGCGCACCTTGCCGCGCACCAGCTCGGGCAAGCTCAGCCGCACCAAGGCGCGCAACCTCTATCTCTCGGGCGAGATCCAGCCTTACGACATCGCCGCCTGAATTCAGTGCCGCCGGCGCGGCAAGGCCCGCGTTGCAAGGTTAGTCTTGTCTTAACGCTGTCCCTGCGTCTTTCCGAAACCCTTTGCTCGCTAAATGTCTGCGAAAGGGGTGATAATGGCGCCTATGCACATCGACCGATCCGCCGCAACCGGCAGTATAGCGGTAGCGCGCCGCGGCGATCGATCGTCGAGGCGGTGTTTCATGCCGCGCTCGTCTCGCTCTCCTGGTGCGTCCCGCTGCTCGCCTTCCCGGCCTATGGCGCGCCGGCCCAGAGCATCGGCTATGCCGCCGCCGCGATCGCCCTGATCGGTGCGACGCCGGTGGTCTTCGCCGCCGTGCCGTTGGCCGGGTTGCTGTGCTGCGCGATCGCCGGCGCCGGGCTGGCCGGCGCCATGCATCTCATCGGTTATGACAATTATGCCTGGGCGGCGATTGCCTATGCCGCGGTCAACGCGGTGGCGACCGCGCTCCACGGCCGCAAGACGATCACTCGCCTGCGCGGGGAAATTGCCCGCAACGCGCAGCAGGAACTCGTCGACATGTTGCTGCGGCAGAATTCGGGCGAGCAGAGCGACTGGCTCTGGCAGATCGACGGGCGCAAATGCATCCTCGATCCTTCGTCCCGCTTTGCCGAGGCCGCCGGGACGGAGCAATCGCAACTCGAAGGCATGCCGCTGCTCCGCCTGCTCGGCGGCGCGGCCTGGGACGAAGGCCGCGTAAACGGCGAGTTGCGCGATTTCGCCGCCAGGCTGCAGCGCGGCCGCACCTTCAGCGACTATATGCTGCGGATCAATCTTGCCGGCGAGGATCGCTGGTGGAAGATATCGGGCGCGCCGCGGATCGCCCCCGAAGGGCATATTTCCGGCTATCGCGGCGTCATGGCCGACGTCACCGAAAGCGAGGCGAATGAGCGCGAAACGCACCACATGGCCCATTTCGACGCGCTGACCGGCCTCGCCAACCGCAGCCATATCAACCAGCTGCTGCAGGATCAGATCCAGTCCGCGTCGGACGGCGGCAAGATCAGCGCCTTCCTGATGATCGACCTCGACCGCTTCAAGGCGATCAACGACACGCTCGGCCACCCGATCGGCGACGAATTGCTCAAGATGGTCGGCGCGCGGCTCGAGAGCCTGACGCGGCCGGGCGACCGCTGCGGCCGGCTCGGCGGCGACGAATTCGCGATGGTCATCGCCGATGTCGATTCCTCGCACATGCTCGATGAGCGCGCGCGGCAGATCATCACCCGACTGTCGCAGCCTTACGAGGTCGACGGCCATGTCCTGCATATCGGGGCGAGCGCCGGATCGGCGCTCTATCCCAAGGACGGCCGCAGCGCGCCGACGCTGCTGCGCAACGCCGACCTCGCGCTCTATCGCGCCAAGGAAAGCGGCCGCGGGATCCATGCCTCCTACGAGCCGCTGCTGTCGCGCAAGGCCGAACGGCGCCGCGCGATCGAGCTGGCGCTTCGCAAGGCGATCGAGAAAGACGAATTCACGCTGGTCTATCAGCCGGTGATGACGCTGGGGCTGCGCGATCCGGCCGGCTTCGAAGCGCTGCTCAGATGGCGCAATGACGAGCTCGGGCTGGTGCCGCCGGCCGAATTCCTGCCGATCGCCGAAGAGACGCGGCTGATCGATTCGATCGGCGCCTGGGTGTTCCGCCATGCCTGCAAGGAAGCGGCCGACTGGCCCGAACGATATCGCCTGGCGATCAACCTTTCCGCCGGACAATTGAGAAACCCGCGGCTCGCCGAAATCATCCTCGCCGCATTGCGCCAGTCGGGGCTCGCCCCGAAACGGCTCGAGATCGAGACCACCGAGGCGGTGCTCAATACGGACAACAACAGCGCCTTCGAAACCTTCGACATTTTGCAGAAACGCGGCGTCACGGTGGCGCTCGACGATTTCGGCACCGGCTATTCGACCTTGTCGATGATCGGCCAGGCGCGCTTCACCTCGATCAAGATCGACAAGAGCTTCATCCACCGCGCCGAGCATGGATCGGAAGCCAGCACGGCGGTGATCAAGGCGGTGATCGCGATGGCCGACAGCCTGGGCATTGCGACGATCGTCGAAGGCATCGAATCCGACGACCAGCTGTCGCTCGCCGCCAGCCTCGGTTGCCGACAGGCCCAGGGCTTCTTCCTCGGCAGGCCGATGCCGGCCGAAGCGGTGCGCGCACATATCGGCATGGCGCTCGACGAAGCCGCCGCCTGAGCGCCACTCGCCACTTGCATCCCCCCGGCAGCCCGGCTAAAGGCGCGCTTCTCGGACTGGAGGAGTGTAGCTCAGCTGGTAGAGCATCGGTCTCCAAAACCGAGGGTCGTGAGGGATAACCGGGTGGCGGTCGCGGGCTTCCATTGCTGTTTTTTGGAAGGAACGACATGGCGTCGCCGGTCGGCTGGATTGCGAAGATACCGGAATTCGCGCGGCAGGTGCGCGCGGAGACCAGCAAGGTCGTCTGGCCGACGCGTCAGGAAACGGTGCAGACCGCGATCATGGTGATCATCATGACGACGATACTCGCCATCTTCTTTCTCGGCGTCGATTCCTTCTTCAACATGATCGTCAGCTTCCTCGTCGGGCTGGTCAGCTAGGGTAGAGCATGTCGCGCTGGTACATAATTCACGCCTATTCGGGCTTCGAGAACAAGGTCCGTGACGCGATCATGGCCGAAGCCACGCGCATGGGGCTCGACCGGCTGGTCGAGGAAGTCGAGGTGCCGACCGAGGAGGTGACCGAGGTCAGGCGCGGCAAGAAGGTGCAGTCCGAGCGGAAATTCTTCCCCGGCTATGTGCTGGCCAAGCTCAACATGACCGACGATGTCTACCACCTCGTCAAGAATACGCCGAAGGTGACGGGCTTTCTGGGATCGAGCGGCAAGCCGCAGCCGATCAGCGAGGCCGAGGCCGCGCGCATCCTCAACACCAAGGAGGAAGCCGCCGCCTCGCCCAAGAAGCAGATCGAGGTCGATTACGAGATCGGCGATCAGGTCAAGGTGCTCGACGGGCCCTTCGCGAGCTTCAACGGCGTCGTCGAGGAATTGGATTTCGACCGCGCCCGGGTCAAGGTGTCGGTCTCGATCTTCGGCCGCGCAACGCCGGTCGAGCTGGAATTCGAGCAGGTGGAATTGGCGAAGTGATTTAACGTCATCCCGGACTTGATCCGGGCTCCAGAGCCCAAGGCGATATCGCCTGCCGCTCTGGACTCCGGATCAAGTCCGGAGTGACGAAACTAGAGTTTCCGGCCTGAGCCGGGAAAATCCGCGGGAGGCCACCGGCCGTTTGCACCGCTAAGCTTGAAACAGAGTGAGACAGAAAGATGGCTAAGAAAATCGACGGCTATATCAGCCTGCAGGTTCCCGCGGGCCAGGCCAATCCGTCGCCGCCCTTGGGCCCCGCATTGGGCCAGCGCGGCGTCAACATCATGGATTTCTGCAAGGCGTTCAACGCCGAAACGCAGCAGATGGAACAGGGCGCGCCGATCCCGACCAAGATCACGGTCTATGCGGATCGCAGCTTCACCTTCGTGACCAAGACGCCGCCGGCGAGCTACCTGATCAAGAAGGCGGCGAAGATCAAGAAGGGCTCGGGACTGGTCGGCTCGGAAGTCATCGGTCAGATCAAGCGCTCGCAGCTCGCCGAGATCGCCGAGACCAAGATGGCCGACCTCAACGCCAACGATATCGATGCCGCGACGCGGATCATCGAGGGATCGGCCGTGTCGATGGGCCTCGAAGTGGTGGAGGGCTGATCATGACGAGCATCACCAAAAAACGCGAAGCCCAGCTTGCCAGGATCGACCGCGACGCGGTCTACAGCGCCGATGAGGCGATCAGGCTGGTCAAGGAAATGGCCACCGCCAAATTCGACGAAACGGTCGAGATCGCGATGAATCTCGGCGTCGATCCGCGCCATGCCGATCAGATGGTGCGCGGCGTCGTGTCGCTGCCCTCGGGCACCGGCAAGGAAATGCGCGTCGCCGTCTTCGCCAAGGACGCCAAGGCCGACGAGGCCAAGGAAGCCGGGGCCGATATCGTCGGCGCCGAGGATCTGATGAAGGCGATGGAAGAGGGCGACCTCAATTACGACCGCGTCATCGCGACCCCCGACATGATGGGCGTCGTCGGCCGGCTCGGCAAGACGCTCGGCCCCAAGGGTCTGATGCCGAACCCGAAGCTCGGCACGGTGACGATGGACGTCGCCCAGGCGGTCAAGGACGCCAAGGGCGGCCAGGTCGAATTCCGCGCCGAAAAGGCCGGCATCGTCCATTCCTCGATCGGCAAGGCGAGCTTCTCCGAGGAGGATCTGAGGAAGAATTACGACGCTTTCGTCGGCGCGATCCTCAAGGCCAGGCCGTCGGGCGCCAAGGGCAGATATATCCACAAGATCTCGGTCAGCTCGACGATGAGCCCGGCCGTGAAGGTGGACATTTCGGAAGTCGGCGCGTAAAGGCGCCGCTTCCTCTCCCCCGATGGGAGAGGGGACATACCGTCCGAGACAGCAGGTGGGAGCGATTGGGCCCCCTTAATCTCCTGCCAAGACGGGGAAAGTTTTTGCGGATGATCCCGTGCGATGGGATGTCCGGCCTGCCAACAGGCGGGCAACCGACCCCTCGGACATTTTGAAGAGCGGCTTCGCGCGCGGGCAACCGTCGCGCGCGGCCATGTAAGGAGTGCGATATGAATCGAACTCAGAAGGAAGAGTCGGTTGCCGAACTGAACCGCACCTTCAACGAGGTCGGCGTGGTCGTCGTGACCCGCAACCTCGGCCTGACGGTCGCCGAATCGAGCGATCTCAGGACGAAGGCGCGCGAGGCCGGTGCCAGCTTCAAGGTAGCGAAGAACAGGCTCGCTAGGCTGGCGATCGCGGACACGCCCTATGCCGGCATCGAGGAGATGCTGGTCGGGCCGACCGCACTGGCCTGGTCCGAAGACCCGGTCGCGGCGACCAAGGTCGTCGCCGATTTCGCCAAGTCGAACGATCGTCTCGAGATCGTCGGCGGCGCGATGGGCGAGGATGTGCTCGACGTTGCGAAGGTCAAGGCGCTCGCCGAACTGCCGTCGCTCGACGAACTGCGCGCCAAGATCGTGGGGCTGGTCAATGCGCCCGCCACCAAGATCGCGCAGCTCGCGACCGCCCCGGCAGCCAAGCTCGCCCGCGTTTTCGCGGCCCAGGGCGCGACCGAGGACGCCTGATTTTTCGAATGCATGAGTTGAACTGAAACCCAATCCCGTCACCCCGGACTTGATCCGGGGTCCAGAGCGGCAAGCGATGTGGCCTGCGGCTCGGGATGCCGGATCAAGTCCGGCATGACGAACACAGTGAAGGAACTGATACAATGGCAGATCTTGCAAAACTCGTTGACAATTTGTCCGAGCTGACGGTCCTCGAGGCCGCCGAACTCGCGACGATGCTCGAAGACAAATGGGGCGTTTCGGCCGCCGCCGCGGTTGCGGCTGCCCCGGCCGCCGCCGGTGCCGGCGAAGCCGCTGCCGAAGAGCAGACCGAATTCGACGTCATCCTCACTGGAGACGGCGGCAAGAAGATCCAGGTGATCAAGGAAGTCCGCGCGATCACCGGTCTCGGCCTGGGCGACGCCAAGGCGCTCGTCGAAGGCGCGCCCAAGGCGGTCAAGGAAGCCGTCAACAAGGACGAAGCCGAAGAGATCAAAAAGCGGATCGAAGAGGCCGGCGGTACCGTCGAGCTGAAATAACGCTTCGCTTCCTGTCGAACGAATGAGGGGCGGTCCGGCGACGGGCCGCCCCTTTTTCGTTGCCGAGGCCCGGGCCCGAAAAGAAAGGACGGCCACGCGGGCCGCCCTTTCCCACCGAGCGCTCGCTCGGATTTCCCGGGCTGGGGTTAAACGAGCGCCGGACGACGCAGCCGGGTGGCGAAATCTTCGCCGCCGCGTTCGGCGAGCTTGCGCTCCTCCGCGCGTTCGAGTTCGCGGTCGAGGAACTTGGCGCGCGCGATCCGTTTCCTGCGGGTCAGGAACGGGTTGATCGGGCTCGGACCCTGATCGACCATCGACTCATAATATCCGGCAGGCCGGGTGAAATCGATGCGGTCGATAAGCGACCCGGTCGCCGCGGGCTGCACGCGCGCCTCGCCGAGCGGGATGGATTTGCGGGTCGGACGCTCGGGTTCGGTACGCGCCATCGCCGGAGCGACGATGGGTTCGGCGGGTTCGGCCGCGATCGGCTCAGCCTGTGCGATCACGGCGGCGGGCGCATCGGCGTCCGGCTTGCGGCGGCGGCGGGCGACCATCACGCCGCCGACGGCACCGAGGCCGAGCAGACCGGCCAGCGCGGCGAGCGCGAGTTCTTCCTCGCCGAGCGCGGGCTGCGATGACGCCTCGCCAGCGGCTTCGCCGGTATCGAGCGGCTCGGCCGAAGCGACCGGCATGGCGGCCTCGACTGAGGCCCGGGCCTCCGCATCGCCATTCGCGACCGGTGCTGTGTCGGCGACGTCAGCTTCCGGACGCGCGGCCGCAACCGGATCCGCAGCCGACGCGGTCCGTGTCGAACGCCGGCGCGTGGCCGGCTCGACGGCTTCGCTGCTCGCCACGGCGGGCAGCTCGGGCACTTCCTCGATCACCGGCGCGATGCGCGGCGGCGAAATCGGCTGAGCCGTCGTCACCGGGGTCGTCACCGGCACCGGCGCGGGCTTGGCGACCGGAGCCGGCTGGGCAACGGTCTGCGGCTGGACCGGGGGCGGCGTGAGCGGCGCCATGGCCGGATCTATCGCCCCGGAAGGCGCGGAATTCTGCGCCATGGCGGGGGTTGAAAGGGCCGCAAGGACCGCGGCAATCGCAGCCGTCGCGGGGCGGGCAAAGGTTGGTTTCTGTTTCATGACCCGGCCCCAATCGACCGGAGCGCAAAAGGATCATCCGGCGACTCGAAAAGCGAGACGGGCGGTGCCGACCGGTAGATCAGCCGACTTTGTTCACCTTGTGTTTGACCATTTTTCCGGGCCGACCAAGGCTGCTCCCACCCGCCTCCGTCGCGTTGACACACCCTGCCCCCGCACCTATATGGTTTCCAACACCGCTGCCCTTCGAGCAATGGGACGAGGTTGCGCGCCGTCTCAAAGGAATGGATAGGCAGAGGCTCACATAAACGCGAAAGCTGCCGGTTCTCCCCGGAAGGGGAGCAATCGCGCGGCTTTTCGTCGTATTCGCGCCACGCGATTTGACCCTAAAGACCGAAGGCGAACACCACATTATGGCGACCAAGGCGAAAGCGGCTCCGGAAGTCCGCACGCGGCGCATCCGCAAGATTTTCGGCAACATTCACGAAGTGATCGCAATGCCGAACCTGATCGAGGTTCAGCGCGAAAGCTACGAGCAGTTCCTGCGTTCCGACAAGGAGCGCGACTATGTCTCGGGCCTGGAAAAGACGCTGCGCAGCGTGTTCCCGATCCGTGACTTCGCCGGCACCGCCGAGCTCGATTTCGTCGATTACGAGCTCGAGCCGCCCAAATACGATACCGAGGAATGCCGCCAGCGGGGCATCACCTATGCCGCGCCGATGCGCGTCACCTTGCGGCTGATCGTCTTCGAGGTCGATCCCGATACCGAGACCCGCTCGGTGCTCGATATCAAGGAGCAGGACGTCTACATGGGCGACATGCCGCTCATGACCCAGAACGGCACCTTCCTCGTCAACGGCACCGAGCGCGTCATCGTCAGCCAGATGCACCGTTCGCCGGGCGTGCTGTTCGATCACGATCGCGGCAAGACGCATGCCTCGGGCAAGTTCCTGTTCGCCGCCCGCGTCATCCCCTATCGCGGCAGCTGGCTCGATTTCGAATTCGACGCCCGGGATCTCGTCAATGTCCGCATCGACAGGAAGCGCAAGCTGCCGGTCACCGCTTTGCTCCATGCGCTCGGGCTGACCAGCGAGGAAATCCTCCACCAATTCTACGAGACCCACACCTTCAAGCGCGCCAAGGGCGGCTGGGAGATCCCCTTCGTCCCCGACAATTGGCGCGGCCACAAGCCGACCTTCGACATCGCCGATGCAAAATCGGGCGAGGTCATCTTCGCCGCCGGCCAGAAGATCACGCCGCGCACCGCCAACAAGGCCGAAAAGGACGGGCTCAAGACTTTGCTGATCCCGACCGACGAGATTTTCGGCCGCTATGCCGCCTGGGACATGATCAACGAGAAGACCGGCGAGATCTATGTCGAAGCCGGCGATGAGATCAGCGAGGAGAATCTCGAAAAGCTCGACCAGGCCAAGATCAAGGACATCGAGCTTCTCGATATCGATCACGTCAACACCGGCCCCTGGATCCGCAACACGCTGAAGGCCGACAAGGCCGAGGATACCGATCAGGCGCTGGCCGATATCTATCGCGTCATGCGCCCGGGCGAGCCGCCGACCCGCGAGACCGCCGATTCGCTGTTCGAGGGGCTGTTCTTCGATTCCGAACGCTACGACCTGTCGGGGGTCGGCCGCTGGAAGCTCAACATGCGGCTCGAACTCGATGCGCCGGAAGATCTGACGACCTTGCGCAAGGAAGACATCCTCGCCGTGGTCAAGGAGCTGGTCGATCTCAAGGACGGCAAGGGCGATGTCGACGATGTCGACAATCTCGCCAATCGCCGCGTCCGTTCGGTCGGCGAGCTGCTCGAGAATCAGTATCGCATCGGACTGCTGCGCATGGAGCGCGCGGTCAAGGAGCGCATGTCGAGCGTCGATGTGTCGACCGTCATGCCCAACGATCTGATCAACGCCAAGCCGGCGGTCGCCGCGGTGCGCGAATTCTTCGGTTCCTCGCAGCTGTCGCAATTCATGGACCAGACCAACCCGCTTTCCGAGGTCACCCACAAGCGTCGCGTTTCGGCGCTCGGCCCGGGCGGCCTGACCCGCGAGCGCGCGGGCTTCGAGGTGCGCGACGTGCATCCGACCCATTATGGCCGGATCTGCCCGATCGAGACGCCCGAGGGCCCCAATATCGGCCTGATCAACTCGCTCGCGAGCTTCAGCCGGGTCAACAAATACGGCTTCATCGAAACGCCCTACCGCAAGGTCGTCGACGACAAGGTGACCGACGAGGTCATCTACCTGTCGGCGATGGAGGAGCAGAAGCACACCGTCGCCCAGGCCAATGCCGAGCTCGACAAGACCGGCGGATTCGTCGAGGAGATCGTCTCGGCGCGCCAGGCCGGCGAATTCCTGATGGCGCAGCGCGAATCGATCACTTTGATGGACGTCAGCCCCAAGCAGCTGGTGTCGGTTGCCGCCTCGCTCATTCCCTTCCTCGAGAATGACGATGCCAACCGCGCGCTGATGGGCTCGAACATGCAGCGCCAGGCGGTGCCGCTCGTGCGCACCGAAGCGCCGCTCGTCGGCACCGGCATGGAGGCGACCGTTGCCCGCGATTCGGGTGCCGCGATCACCGCCAAGCGCGGCGGCATCATCGATCAGGTCGACGCCACCCGCATCGTCATCCGCGCCGAGGGCGATATCGATCCCAATGAATCGGGCGTCGACATCTATACCTTGATGAAGTTCCAGCGTTCGAACCAGAATACCTGCATCAACCAGCGTCCGCTGGTGAAGGTCGGCGACACGGTCGAGACCGGCGAGGTCATCGCCGACGGTCCCTCGACCGAGTTCGGCGAGCTGGCGTTGGGGCGCAACACGCTCGTCGCCTTCATGCCGTGGAACGGGTACAATTTCGAAGACTCGATCCTGATCTCCGAACGCATCGTCAAGGATGACGAATTCACCTCGATCCATATCGAGGAATTCGAGGTCATGGCCCGCGACACCAAGCTGGGGCCCGAGGACATCACCCGCGACATCCCCAATGTCGGCGAGGAAGCCCTGCGCAGCCTCGACGAGGCGGGCCGACAAGGACGAGCGCGCGATGGCGATCGAGCGCGAGGAGATCGAGCGGCTCCGCAAGGATGCCGACGACGAACGCGGAATTCTCAATCGCGCGATCTTCGGCCGGCTGCACGATATGCTGACCGGCCACACGATCACCGCCGCGCCCAAGGGCGTCAAGAAGGGCTCGAAGATCACCCTCGCCATGCTCGAGGAAGTCGAGCGGCACGATTGGTGGAAATTCGCGGTCAAGAACGACAAGCGCCAGGCCGAGCTCGAAGTCGTCAAACAGCAATATGACGAGGCGGTCGCCCGGATCGAAGCGAAATTCGAAGACCGGCGCGAGAAGCTCGAGCGCGGCGACGAGCTGCCGCCGGGCGTGTTGAAGATGGTCAAGGTCTTCGTCGCGGTGAAGCGCAAGCTGCAACCCGGCGACAAGATGGCCGGCCGCCACGGCAACAAGGGCGTCATCAGCCGTATCCTGCCCGAAGAGGACATGCCGTTCCTCGGCGACGGAACGCCGGTCGATATCGTGCTCAATCCATTGGGCGTGCCGAGCCGGATGAATGTCGGGCAGATCTTCGAGACCCATCTCGGCATGGCCGCGCGCGGGCTCGGCAAGCAGGTGAGCGACGCGCTCGAGGATTGGCGCGCCAAGAACCCCGATCCCAAGGCCGGCAAGGCGCCCGACGCGGTGCGCGAGGCGATGAAATATGCCTATGGCAAGCCCTATCACAAGGCGGTCGACGATCTGGAGAATGACGATCTCATCGAGATGGCCGGCACGCTGCGCAACGGCGTTCCGATGGGCACCCCGGTGTTCGACGGCGCGCGCGAGCCCGATGTCGCCGAGATGCTCAAGCTGGCCGGGCTCGACGAGAGCGGCCAGGTCGATCTCTATGACGGCCGGACCGGCGAACGCTTTCACCGCAAGGTAACGGTCGGCTACATCTACATGCTGAAGCTGCATCACCTGGTCGACGACAAGATCCACGCCCGCTCGATCGGCCCCTACTCGCTGGTCACCCAGCAGCCGCTGGGCGGCAAGGCGCAGTTCGGCGGCCAGCGTTTCGGCGAGATGGAGGTCTGGGCGCTCCAGGCCTACGGCGCCGCCTATACGCTGCAGGAGATGCTGACGGTGAAGTCCGACGATGTGGTCGGCCGGACCAAGGTCTACGAGGCGATCGTCAAGGGCGACGACACTTTCGAGGCCGGCATTCCGGAGAGCTTCAACGTGCTGGTCAAGGAAATGCGCTCGCTGGGCCTCAGCGTCGATCTCCGCTCCTACGCCGAGGAAGCCGAGGACGATCCCGAAGCGCTGCCCAAGGCGGCCGAGTAACCGACAGGATGAAAATTGCCCCCGCCCATGATCGGCGGGGGCCGACAAGGATCAGAAATGAACGAACTGACCAATTTCCAGAACCCCGCGGCGACCAAGCCGGACACCTTCGACGAGATCCAGATCGGTCTCGCGAGCCCGGAGAAGATTCGCAGCTGGTCCTTCGGTGAGATCAAGAAGCCGGAGACCATCAACTACCGGACCTTCAAGCCCGAGCGCGACGGCCTGTTCTGCGCCCGCATATTCGGTCCGATCAAGGATTATGAGTGCCTGTGCGGCAAGTACAAGCGCATGAAATACAAGGGCATCGTCTGCGAGAAATGCGGTGTCGAGGTGACCGTCTCGAAGGTCCGCCGCGAGCGGATGGGCCATATCGACCTCGCCGCGCCGGTCGCCCATATCTGGTTCCTCAAATCGCTCCCCTCGCGCATCGGGCTGCTGCTCGACATGCAGCTGAAGCAGCTCGAGCGGATCCTCTATTTCGAGCATTATGTCGTCATCGAGCCGGGCCTCACCGCGCTCGAAAAGTTCCAGCTGCTGACCGAGGACGAGTTGATCGCGGCGCAGGACGAATATGGCGAGGACGCCTTCTCGGCCGGCATCGGCGCCGAGGCCGTCAAGCAGATGCTGATGGACCTCGATCTCGAGCAGGAGAAGGAAGACCTGCTCGAAGATCTCGCGACCACCAAATCGACGCTCAAGCCCAAGAAGATCATCAAGCGATTGAAGGTCGTCGAGAGCTTCATCAATTCGGGCAACCGCCCCGAATGGATGATCCTCGACATCGTGCCCGTGATCCCGCCCGAGCTGCGCCCGCTGGTGCCGCTCGACGGCGGCCGCTTCGCGACGTCGGACCTCAACGATCTCTATCGCCGGGTGATCAACCGCAACAACCGGTTGAAGCGCCTGATGGAGCTGCGCGCGCCCGACATCATCGTCCGCAACGAAAAGCGCATGCTGCAGGAATCGGTCGACGCATTGTTCGACAATGGCCGCCGCGGCCGCACGATCACCGGCGCCAACAAGCGTCCGCTCAAATCGCTTTCGGACATGCTCAAGGGCAAGCAGGGCCGCTTCCGGCAGAATCTGCTCGGCAAGCGCGTCGATTATTCGGGCCGTTCGGTGATCGTGACGGGTCCCGAATTGAAGCTCCATCAGTGCGGGTTGCCGAAGAAGATGGCGCTCGAGCTGTTCAAGCCCTTCATCTACGCCCGGCTCGACGCCAAGGGCCTGTCGATGACCTTGAAGCAGGCCAAGAAATGGGTCGAGAAGGAGCGCAAGGAAGTCTGGGACATCCTCGACGAGGTGATCCGCGAGCATCCGGTGCTGCTGAACCGCGCCCCAACGCTCCACCGTCTCGGCATCCAGGCCTTCGAGCCGGTGCTGATCGAGGGCAAGGCGATCCAGCTTCACCCGCTGGTCTGCGCCGCCTTCAACGCCGATTTCGACGGCGATCAGATGGCGGTCCACGTGCCGCTGTCGCTCGAAGCGCAGCTCGAGGCGCGGGTGCTGATGATGAGCACCAACAACATCCTCTCGCCGGCCAACGGCAAGCCGATCATCGTCCCCTCGCAGGACATGGTGCTCGGCATCTATTATCTGTCGATGGACCGCGAAGGCGAGCCCGGCGAGGGCTCGATCCTGGCCGACATCACCGAGGTCCACCAGGCGCTAGAGGTCGGCGCGGTGACGCTCCACTCGAAAATCGTCACGCGCGTTCCGCAGACCGACGAGAAGGGCAACAGCTACATGGAGCGCGTCGATACGACGCCGGGCCGGATGCTGATCGGCGAGAAGCTGCCCAAGAGCTTCAAAGTGCCGTTCGATACGATCAACCGGCTGCTGACCAAGAAGGAGATCGGCGAGGTCATCGACGTCGTCTATCGACACACCGGCCAGAAGGACACGGTGCTGTTCGCCGACGGCATCATGGCGCTCGGATTCGAGCATGCCTGCAAGGCCGGCATTTCCTTCGGCAAGGACGACATGATCATCCCCGAAGCCAAGGACAAGCTGGTCGACGACACCCGCGCGATGGTCGCCGATTACGAGCAGCAATATCAAGACGGGTTGATCACCCAGCAGGAAAAATACAACAAGGTGATCGACGCCTGGAGCCGCTGCGGCGATCAGGTGGCCGATGCGATGATGAAGGCCTGACCGTCCTTGAATATTTCAACTCGACCCACGGCGCCCGCAAGGGCCTGGCCGACACCGCGCTCAAGACGGCGAATTCGGGCTATCTGACCCGCCGTCTGGTCGATGTGTCGCAGGATTGCACGATCGTCGAGGAGGACTGCAAGACCAACAACAGCCTCGAGATGAAGGCCATCGTCCAGGGCGGCAGCACGATCGCCTCGCTCGGCGAGCGGCTGCTCGGCCGGACCGCGGCCGAAGACATCGTCGACGGCAAGTCGGACGAGGTGATCGTCAAAGCCGGCCACATGATCGAAGAGCAGATGCTCGACGCGATCGAGGATTCAGGAGTCCAGTCGGTCCAGATCCGTTCGCCGCTGGTCTGCGAATCCAAGGTCGGCGTCTGCGGCAAATGCTACGGCCGCGATCTGGCCCGCGGCACGCCGGTCAATATCGGCGAATCGGTCGGCGTCATCGCCGCCCAGTCGATCGGCGAACCCGGCACGCAGCTGACCATGCGGACCTTCCATATCGGCGGCGCGGCGCAGCTCAGCGAACAGTCCAACCTAGAAGCCACCCATGACGGCAAGCTCGAATATCGCGAGCTCAATCCGATGAAGGATTCGAAGGGCCGGACGCTGGCGCTCTCGCGCTCGGGAGAGATGGCGATCCTCGACGAGGACGGCCGCGAGCTCGGCGTGTTTCGCATCCCGCACGGCGCCCGGCTGATGTTCGAGGATGGTCACATCGTCTCCAAGGGCGAGCGGATGGCCGAGTGGGATCCGAGCTATATGCCGGTGATCACCGAAAAGCACGGCATCGTGAAGCTGCAGGACTTCATCGACGGCCGCACGGTCAAGGACGAGACCGACGAGGCGACGGGCATCACCCAGCGCGTCGTTACCGAAGACCAGGCCAAATCGAAGAAGGACGACCTCAAGCCGCGCATCACCTTGCTCGACGAGGATTCGGGCGAGGCCGCCGTCTATCGTCTGATCCCGGGCGCGGTGATCTCGGTCGAGGACGGCCAGAAGCTGCATGAGGGCGATATCGTCGCCCGCCTGCCGCGCGAGGCCGCCAAGACCCGCGACATCACCGGCGGTCTGCCGCGTGTCGCCGAAT